>NZ_JABMCW010000001.1:0-55441 GCF_013179705.1 Pseudomonas sp. CM25
TGCAACCGCCAGCAGCAGGCCATCGAGGTGGCGCCAGGTGACGGCCATGTGGTGTACCTGCCGATCCCCGAGCAGGTTGCCCTGGAGTACGCCCTGCTGATGCGCGACATCGGTGCCAGCGAAGCCGCCAGCTGACAACGCTGTAATGTGCACCTCAGCTGCCTGACAGGCGCCAGCGGCGAACATCGCGGCTCACCCGCATGAGGCTACGCCATGTTGCGCAACCCCTCCCGCCGTACTTTTGTCAAAGGCCTGGGCGCCGCCACCACGCTGACGGGCCTGGGGCTGTGGCGCCCGCTGGCCCAGGCCGCAGCCGGCCAGGACCTGGCCGGCCAGCACTTCGAGTTGTTCATCGGCCTGACACCGGTGAACATCACCGGTCGCCCGCGCACCGCACTGACCATCAACAACAGCCTGCCCGGCCCGCTGCTGCGCTGGCGTGAAGGCGACAGCGTGACTCTGCGTGTGCGCAACCGCCTGGCGCAGGATACCTCGATCCACTGGCACGGCATCATCCTGCCGGCCAACATGGACGGCGTACCTGGCCTGAGTTTTGCCGGCATCGAACCCGGCGGCGACTATTTGTACCAGTTCACCCTGCGCCAGAGCGGCACCTACTGGTACCACAGCCATTCAGCGCTGCAGGAGCAGGCCGGGGTCTACGGGGCGATTGTCATCGAGCCGCGCGAACCTGAACCACACCGCTACCAGCGCGACCATGTGCTGCTGTTCAGCGACTGGTCGGACCAGGCGCCGGAGCAGCTGATGGCCACGCTGAAGAAACAGTCCGATGCGTACAACTACCACAAGCGCACGGTCGGCGATTTCATCGATGAGGTGGCCGACGACGGTTGGCGGCAGACCGTTGCCGAGCGCACGGCCTGGGCGCGCATGCGCATGAGCCCCACCGACCTGGCCGATATCAGCGCCGCCACCTATACCTACCTGCTCAACGGCCAGCCGCCGGAGGGCAACTTCACCTGCCTGTTCCAGCCGGGCGAAACCGTGCGCCTGCGGCTGATCAATGCCTCGGCCATGACCTACTTCGACTTCCGTATCCCGGGGCTGAAACTGACGGTGATCGCTGCCGACGGCCTGCCGGTGACGCCGGTGAGCGTGGATGAGCTGCGCATTGCCGTGGCCGAGACCTACGACGTGCTGGTGACCGTGGGCGACCTGCCCGCCTATACCTTGTTCGCCCAGAGCATGGACCGCACCGGCTTCGCCCGTGGCACCCTGGCCCGCACTGCCGGGTTGCAGGCAGCCGTGCCTGTACCTGACCCACGGCCGGTGCTGAGCATGGACGACATGGGCCACGGCGGCATGGCAGGCATGGACCATAGCAACATGGCCGGCATGGACCACGCGGCCATGCCGGCGATGCAGCAACACCCTGCCAGCGAAACCGGCAACCCGCTGGTGGACATGCAGACCATGGCCCCGCGCCCCAACCTGGCCGACCCGGGCATCGGCCTGCGCAACAATGGCCGCCGGGTGCTGACCTACGCCGACCTGCGCAGCCCCTACCCCGACCCGGACGGCCGCGCCCCCTCCCGCGACATCGAGCTGCACCTGACCGGCCACATGGAGCGGTTCGCCTGGTCGTTCGACGGCATCAAGTTCAGCGATGCCGAGCCGCTGCGCCTGACCTACGGCGAGCGGGTACGCATCACCCTGGTCAACGACACCATGATGACCCACCCCATCCACCTGCACGGCATGTGGAGCGACCTGGAGGACGAACATGGGCAGTTCCTGGTGCGCAAGCACACCATCGACATCCCGCCTGGCAGCCGCCGCTCGTACCGGGTGAGCGCCGATGCCCTGGGCCGCTGGGCCTATCACTGCCACCTGCTCTACCACATGGAGACCGGCATGTTCCGCGAGGTACGCGTCGATGAATGACACCCGCAACCGCAGCCTTGTGGCAGGCGCGACGCTGCTGGCCCTGTTGGCCAGCGAACGCGCACTGGCCGCCGGCATGCAGCACATGAATCATGGCCAGATGAACCATCAAGGCATGGGCCATGCGCCAGTCCCCCCCGTCCGGCCACGCACGCCCCTGCCCGCCCTCACCGACGCCGACCGCCGTGCCGCCTTCCCGCTGCTGCCTGGGCATCAGGTACACGACCGGGCAATGAACTGGGCCGTGACCGTGGACAAGCTCGAATACCAGAACTTCGAAAACAGCCATGCCCTGAACTGGAATGCCACGGCCTGGGTCGGCGGCGATATCGACCGGCTGTGGCTACGCAGCGAAGGCGAACGCGAGCAGGGCAAGACCCACAAGGCCGAGCTTCAGGCACTGTGGGGGCATGCCGTCAGCCCGTGGTGGGAGCTGGTGGCGGGCGTGCGCCAGGACTTAAAGCCCGCCAGTGGCCAAACCTGGGCCGGCTTCGGCATCCAGGGCACGCCGCTGTATGGCCTGGAGCTCCAAGCCACCGCCTACGCTGGCGAGCGGCAACAGACCGCGCTGCGCCTGGAAGCCGCTTACGCTATGCTGCTGACCAACCGCTGGATACTGGAACCGACCCTGGAAGCCAACCTCTACGGCCGCAACGATGCCGGGCGCGAGCAAGGCGCGGGGCTGGCCGACAGTGAGGTCGGCCTGCGCCTGCGCTACGAGGTCACCCGCGGCTTTGCGCCGTATCTGGGGGTCAGTTTCAATCGCCTGCACGGTAACCGTGCCGACCAGGCCCGCGAAGACGGCGAGGACCTTGGCCAGACCCGCCTGGTCGCCGGTATTCGCCTGCGTTTCTAAAGGAGTGCTTCACCATGCTGCGCAAACACCTGCTGACCCTCGGCCTGCTGGCTGTCACCGGCCTGGCCCAGGCCGCCGAGACCATCGATGTCTACCGCGACCCCAACTGCGGCTGCTGCAAGGCCTGGATCAGCCACCTGCGCGACAACGGGTTTACCGTCAACGACCACGTCGAGCCGAACATGAGCGCGGTCAAGCAACGCCTGGGCGTGGCGCCGCGCCTGTCGTCGTGCCACACCGGTGTGATCGACGGCAAGTTCGTCGAAGGTCACGTGCCCGCCGAGCAAGTGCGCCTGCTGGCCAAGCGCAGCGACCTCAAGGGCCTGGCCGTACCGGGCATGCCCATGGGCTCGCCCGGGATGGAAATGGGTGATCACAAAGACGCCTATCAGGTTATCGGCGTGACTGAGGATGACCAGGACACCGTGGTCGCCAACTTCTGATGCTCAGCCTGTGGGCGCTGTTCCTCAGCGCCTTCGGCGCCGCCACGCTGCTGCCGCTGCAATCGGAAGCCGTGCTGGTCGGCCTGCTGCTGCGCCAGCCTGAAGCCTGGGCAGCCCTGCTGCTGGTGGCAACCCTGGGCAATGTGCTGGGCTCGGTGGTCAACTGGCTGCTGGGCCGGGCCATCGAGCACCTGCGTGACAAGCGCTGGTTCCCGTTCAGCGCCGCGCAACTGGAACGTGCACAGCAGCGCTACCAGCGCTGGGGGCAGTGGTCGCTGCTGCTCAGCTGGATGCCGGTGATCGGCGACCCGCTGACCTTGATCGCCGGGATCATGCGTGAACCGTTCTGGCGCTTTCTGCTGCTGGTGACCCTGGCCAAGGCGGGCCGCTATGCGGTACTGGCGATGATCACCCTGGGCTGGCATCACGCCTGGTAACACCTTTCACGCTCCGCGTGGTCCAGTGGCTGGTAAAGTCGCCGTTTCCTACATGGTCCTACACGGAGTTCCCCCATGCTGCGCGCAACCGCCCTGGTCCTGGCCTGCCTCGCCGGCAGCCCGGCCATCGCCGCCGAGTCGGCCACCTACGGCCCCCAGCTCGAAGGCTTCAGCTACCCGCACCCGCTCAAGCATTTCGACTTCAAGTCCCAGGGCCAGGCCCTGCAGATGGGCTACATGGACGTGCCCGCCCAAGGCCAGGCCAACGGCCGCAGCGTGGTGCTGATGCATGGCAAGAACTTCTGTGCCGCGACCTGGGAAACCACCGTCGACGCCCTGAGCAAAGCAGGCTACCGGGTCATCGCCCCGGACCAGATCGGGTTCTGCACCTCCAGCAAGCCGGCGTATTACCAATACAGCTTCCAGCAACTGGCAGACAACACCCATGCCCTGCTGGAACACCTGGGCGTCAGGCAAACCATTGTGCTTGGCCACTCTACCGGCGGCATGCTCGCCACCCGCTACGCGTTGATGTACCCGCAGCAGGTGGAGCGCCTGGCGATGGTCAACCCCATCGGCCTGGAAGACTGGAAAGCCCTGGGCGTGCCCTACCGCAGTGTGGACCAGTGGTACGCCCGTGAGCTCAAGCTGAGCGCCGAAGGCGTGCGCGAGTATGAGCGCAAGACCTATTACGCCGGGCGCTGGAAGCCGGAGTACGAGCGCTGGGTACAAATGCTGGTGGGCCTGAACCAAGGGCCGGGGCATGAAGCGGTGGCGTGGAACTCGGCGCTGATCTACGACATGATCTTCACCCAGCCGGTGTACCACGAGTTCAAGGACCTGCAGATGCCGACCCTGTTGCTGATCGGCGACAAGGACAGCACGGCCATCGGCAGCGACATCGCCCCGCCGGAGGTCAAGGCCCGGCTGGGCAACTATGCGGTGCTCGGGCCGCAGGTGGCCAAGATGATTCCCAAGGGCGAGCTGATCACCTTCGAAGGCATGGGGCATGCGCCGCAGATCGAAGAGCCGGTAAGGTTCAACCGCACGCTGGTCGAGTGGCTGGGCAACTGAGCAAGCGTGCGCGATCCCAGTGGGCGCGGGCTTGCCCGCGAACACCGGCAAAGCCGGTGCCATGACCGTGTGGGATTCTTCGCGGGTAAACCCGCCCTCACAGGGTACGCGCCAGCTTCCAGATTTTGAGCACGGCAGTTGCTCCGACAGGAATCGCTACACTTTCCAGACCTGCTGCTCCGTCCAGCCCAGCTCGGCAAAATCAAGCGCCCGCAACCCCGCTTCTTCCTCGCAGAAAAACTCATCCAGCTGAGGCGGCCTCACCGCCGTGTCGCTCAGCATCGCATGCACCTGCCCTCGGTGATGCACCTGGTGCTCGAACAGGTGCGCCAGCAACCGCAGCCGCTGCTCGCGCTGCACCCGCTCGGGTCGCACGATGCTCACATAGCGCCCCAGCTCACCATCGCGCAGCCCACGGCAATAGGCAATCAGCCGGTGATCGGCCTGAGTTTGCTCGGCATGCAGCTGTGTACTGGTGGCAAACGGTTGCTCGGGGTCAAAAAAGCGCTCGCTGTCCGTATCAGGCTGCTCCCCCCGCTGCTCACACTCCAGCATGTGCAGATAGAACCAGTCCACCGTCAGCAGGTGATTGAGAGTGGCCTTGATCGAAGGGAAGAAGCTGCAGCGCGGCGCGACGAATTCGTCCTGGGTAAGTTGCAGGCAGGCCTTGTACAGACGGTGGTTGGCCCAGCCATTGTTGTAGGCCTGGGTCAGCAGGTGATGCGACAACGGCTCCATGGCTTGGCTCCTTTTCAGGCGAAGCGTTGCAGTTGCATCTCCCGTAGCCGGCTCAGGGTCCGTTGGTACGGGAACGCCAGATACCCTTGAGTGTAGAGGTCATCGAGCGGCACCTGCGCCTCAAGGTACAGCGCCACCCGGCGGTCATAGCATTCGTCGACCAGGGCAATGAAACGGCGCACCGCATCGTCCTTGGGTGACAGTGCAGGTAGTTGGCGATCACCCGCCACTACCCTGGCTGCACCATCCTCGGTACCGCGAGCGATGCGCCCGGCGCGCTGCTCGCCACCCAGTGCAGGAATGCCGGATACCAGGATCGCAGGGAAACGGTCGCACAAGGCCATGAACTCCATGGCGGCGAGGGGTTGCTCGCACAGGTCGGTGAAACGGCACCAGATCGCCTGTTCACTGCGCCGCACTACCTGCACCTGCCTGGAACCGATGAGCAACGGCTCAGCAGTGCCAGTGTGGTCCGGGCTGAGCTGGGCAAACACCTCGCCAAGCGGGCTGGGCTGCCCCGCTTGCTGTACCCAATAGCGTTGCCGCTCGGCGCCAGGGTGCAGGCGATGGTCCTGTTCACCCGCTACGGGCAGCACCTGCATGTGCCGCTGGATGGCAGCAATGGCGGGCAGGAACCGATCGCGGTTGAAGCCGTCGCGGTAAAGCAGCTCGGGTGGCTGGTTGGAGGTGGCCACGATCACCACGCCCTGGTCGAACAGCACCTGGAACAGGCGGCCGAGAATGATCGCGTCGCCGATATCGTTGACGAACAGCTCATCGAAGCACAGCACGCGGATCTCGCCCGCCAGTTCCCGGGCCAGGGCCAGCAACGGGTCGGCGGTGCCGTTGAGCTGGAACAGGCGCTGGTGCACCCAGGCCATGAAGTGGTGAAAGTGCTGGCGCCGGCTCGGCACGCGCAAGCAGCGGTGGAATTGGTCCATCAGCCAGGTCTTGCCACGGCCGACCGGGCCCCAAAGGTAGATGCCCTGGGTGGGGCAGGCCTGTTCGATGGCCTGGAAGCAGGCTTGCAAGGCCTCGACAGCACAAGCTTGCGCGGGGTCGGCGGCATAGCCTTGGGTGGTAAGGGCTTGTTGATACAAGGATTGGGGGTCGATAGACATGCGTCATTATCTGCACCGGGCTTATTGCCGGCAAGCAGAGCATGGGGGTTGCGTCAGGGCTGGCAGGTGTTTGCCACAATATATTCAGCGCCTGTGAGATCGAGCGCCGCGCGGGCGGCGCTCGATCTCACAGACGATGCATATCTAGCGGCAATCACCTATCAGCCCGATGCGATCCCCCACATCACCTCAGCCCTCGCCCAATCCAACCTTCAGCAGCGCGCCGTCCTTGTCATCGGTCAGCACATACAAAAAACCGTCCGGCCCCACCCGCACATCGCGAATACGTGCCTTCAGGTCGCCCAGCAGGCGCTCCTCATGCACCACTTTGTCACCCTCCAGCTGCAAACGAATCAGCTCCTGGCTCGCCAGCGCGCCAATGAACAGGTTGTGGTCCCAGGCTTTGAATGTCGGGCTGTCATAGAACGCCATGCCACTGATGCCCGGTGATTTTTCCCATACATGGTGCGGTTCGACCATGCCGTCCACATGCTTGCCCTTGGCTTCGGGGATGGGCAGCATCGAGTAGTTGATGCCATGGGTCGCAATGGGCCAGCCGTAGTTCTTGCCGGGCTCGGGGATGTTGATTTCGTCACCGCCACGCGGGCCGTGCTCGTGGGTCCAGAGCTTGCCGGTCCAGGGGTTCAGCGCAGCGCCTTGCTGGTTGCGGTGGCCGAACGACCAGATTTCCGGCCGCACCTTGTCCCTGCCGACGAACGGGTTGTCCTTGGGCACTTCACCGTCCGGGAGAATGCGCACGATCTTGCCCTGCAGCTTGTCCAGGTCCTGGGCGGTGGGGCGCTGGTTGTTCTCGCCCAGGGCAATGAACAGGTAGCCGTCGCGGTCGAACACCAGGCGCGAACCGAAGTGGTTGCCCACCGAAAGCTTGGGCTGCTGACGGAAGATCACCGTGAAGTTCTCCAGCCGGGCGCGGTCTTCGGACAACTGGCCACGGCCAACCGCTGTGCCGGCCTTGCCGTCACTGCCTTCCTCTGCATACGACAGGTAAACCGTGCGATCCTTGGCAAACGCCGGCGACAGCAGCACATCCAACAGGCCACCTTGCCCCTCGGCCCAGACCTTGGGTACGCCGCTGATCGGCGGGCCGACCTTGCCCTCGGCGTTGACCACCCGCAGGTTGCCCATGCGCTCGGTGACCAGCATGTCCTTGCCACCGGGCAGGAACGCCAGCGCCCAGGGGTTGCGCAAGCCGTCGGCCACGGTGCTGACGGTCAACGTGCCTTGTTCACTGCGAAACTTTTGCTCGGATGCCGCCTGTGCCAGCACGGGCATGAGGACGGCGGCGGTCAGGGTGGCTAGCCAGTGTGCTCGGAGCATGCAGGATTCCTTTCGTACAGAGGTCACGGCGCACGCGGGTTGTCACGCGGTGGCCGGGTCGGTTCCAGGTTCGGGGTTTGCTGCTGGCGACGCAGGTTGTCGCCGTTGCCGATACCGCGGTTGTCCAGGGTCGGCGGGCGCTGGTAGGGGTCGGTGGACGGGCCGCGCACTGGCGGCGTGGCCGGCATGCTGCCCTGGCGGCTGTTGGGGTTGGCGCGCTGGATCGGGCTGTTGTAGGGGTTGTTCCGGTCGGCAGCGAGCTGCAACGGTTGAGCGAAAGCAGCTTGCGCGGGCAGGCACAAGGCCAGGCCGAGGGCCAGGATGGGCAGTGTCCGGGTCATGCTTCACCTCCTGTACGAAAATGCCGCGCCTGGTGGGTTTGATAGCCTAAGGCGCGAAGGGTTCGCGGCAAAAGTGTGAATGCGCGTGGAGATAATTCCTGATGTTTCAGTATGGGCCCAGGGGGCCGCTGTGAAGCCCTTCGCGACACAAGGTGGCTGCTGCATGAACACGCAGCAGCCTCGACGTTGGGGCGCAGGTTACCGAGCTTTGTCCACCTTGTGCCGCGCCGCGTACAGGCACAGCATCTCCATCGCCAGGGTCGCCCCGGCCAGCGCAGTGATATCGGCATGGTCATAGGCTGGCGCCACCTCCACCAGGTCCATGCCCACCAGGTTGATGCCACGCAGCCCGCCGAGGATCTCCAGCGCCTGCAACGTGCTCAGCCCGCCGCATACTGGTGTGCCGGTGCCAGGCGCATAGGCGGGGTCGAGGCAGTCGATATCGAACGTCAGGTACACCGGCCGCTCACCCACCCGCTGGCGAATCGCTGCGATTACCGCCTCGCTGCCCTGGCGGTGCACCTGGCGGGCGTCGAAGATGGCGAAGCCCTGGCTGTCGTCGTTAGTGGTGCGCAGGCCGATCTGCACCGAGCAGGCCGGGTCCACCAGGCCTTCGCGGGCGGCATGCCAGAACATCGTGCCGTGATCGATGCGCTTGCCCTCCTCGTCCGGCCAGGTGTCGCTGTGGGCATCGAAGTGGATCAGCGCCAGCGGGCCATGGCGCCGGGCGTGGGCCTTGAGCAACGGGTAGCTGATGAAGTGGTCGCCGCCCAGGGTGAGCATCGCGCAACCCGCCTCCAGTATGTGCGTGGCGTGTGCCTCGATGCTGTCCGGCACCGACTGCGGGGTGCCGCTGTCGAAGGCGCAGTCGCCGTAGTCGATCACCGCCAGGTGGTCGAAGGGGTCGAACGCCCACGGCCAGTGGCGGGCCCAGGCCTGCTGCACCGAGGCCGCGCGGATCGCCCGCGGGCCGAAGCGCGCGCCGGGGCGGTTGCTGGTGGCGGTATCGAACGGCACACCGCTGACCACCACATCGACGCCGCGCAGGTCGCGGCTGTAGCGGCGGCGGGCGAAACTGGTAATGCCGGCGTAGGTACTTTCTGCGGCGGTGCCATACAGGCTGTCGCGGGTCATGGCCTGGTCGTTGTTTGCGGCTTGCTCCACGGTCGGGCTCCTTTGTCGTTATGGGTTACTGACGGCTGCGGAAGGCGGTCCACAGGCGGTTGCGCTGACGCAGGTCGGCCAGGGCCATGCTGCGGTCGGCGTACAGCCGCTGGCGTACCTCGGCAGGCGGGTAGATGTCCGGGTCATTGCGCACCGCCTCGTCCACCAACGGTGTGGCCGCCTGGTTGGCATTGGCGAAGAACAGCGTGTTGGTCAGCGCCGCCACCGATTCGGGCTTGAGCATGAAGGCGATGAATGCCCGCGCCGCTTCGGGGTGCGGGGCGTCCTTGGGGATGACCAGGTTGTCCTGCCACACCAGCGTACCCTCGCGGGGGATGCGATAGATCAGGTCGAACGGCTTGCCGGCCCGGCGCGCCTGATCGGCGGCCATCGCGGCATCGCCGTTGTAGGTCAGCGCCAGGCACACGCTGCCGTTGGCCAGGTCGCTGATCTGCCGGCCGTTGGCGACGTAGCTGATCGACGGCTGCAACTGGTTCAGCAGGTTCTGCGCTGCGGCCAGGTCGTCCTTGTCCTGGCTGTAAGGATCCTTGCCCAGGTAATTCAGGGCCACCCCGATCACCTCCTGTGGCGAGTCGGGCATGGCGATGCCGCAGTCCTTCAAGCGGCTGGCGTACTCAGGCTTGAACAACAGGTCAAGGCTGTCCAGCGGCACATCGCCCAGGCGCTGGCGCACCGCCTCCACATTCACCCCCAAGCCCAGGGTACCCCAGGTGTACGGCACCGCATGGCGGTTGCCCGGGTCGGCCTCGGCCAGCTTGGCTAGCAGGTCCTTGTCGAGGTTGGCGTAGCCAGGCATGCCCTGGGCGTCCAGCGGCTGCAGGGCATTGGCCTTGAGCGCCCGGGCCAGCACGGTCGATGACGGCACCACCACGTCGTAGCCACTGCCGCCCGTCAGCAGCTTGGTTTCCAGCACTTCGGTGGTATCGAAGGTGTCGTAGCGCACCTTGTAACCGGTTTCCCGTTCGAACTGCTGCAGGGTTTGCGGGGCGACATAGTCGGCCCAGCTGTAGAGGTTGACGACCTTTTCTTCGGCTTGCAGCGGCAAGGCCAGGACCAGGGACAACAGGCACAACGATCGACGCATGACGGACACCTCGGCAAATGGGTGGATGCCGCCAGCATGCCAGCCGGGTTACATTGCAGGAATGGCAAGTTTGCAAAGCTGACATTCATCAGGAGCAATGTAATGCTCGGACAAGTGCACGATCCCGACCTGCACCTGCTGCGGCTGTTCGTCACTGTAGTCGAGGCCGGTGGCTTCAGCGCTGCGCAAGGTGTGCTGGGCCTTGCCCAGCCCACCATCAGCCAGCGCATGGCACAGCTGGAGGCGCGCCTGGGCTACCGCCTGTGCAGCCGCGGCAAGGGCGGGTTTCGCCTGACGGAAAAAGGCGGGCTGTTGCTGGACGCGGCCCGCGCGCTGCTGCTCAACATCGAGCAGTTTCGCCAGCAGGCCAATGGTGCTGCCGGGCGGTTGCTGGGGACCGTGCGTATCGGCATGGCGGAAAACCAGGACAAGACGGTGAGCCTGAAGCTGGCAGCGGCCATTGCCGCGTTTCGCTCGCGGCAAGAGTCGGTGCAGCTGGAGCTGATCAGTGCACCGCCGGCGGAGCTGGAGCGACTACTGCTGGAGCAGCGGCTGGATTACGCCATCAGCTACTTTTCCGGCAGCCAGGCCGCCTTCGACTACCAGCCGCTGTTCGAGGAGCGGCAGCGGCTGTTTTGCGGCAAGGGGCACGTGCTGTTTGGCGAGGCGGACGTTGAGCTTGAGCGCTTGCTGGAGCTCGACCAGGTGCGCCATCCCTACCGGCTTCTGAAAAGCGGCGAGCCGTTCCAGAGCCGGCGCAGCATGGCGGTGGCGGAACAGATCGAGAGCGTGCTGACGTTGATTCTGTCGGGGCGGCATATCGGCTATCTGCCGTGTCATTGCGCACGCGCGTGGGAGGCCGACGGGCTGTTGTGGGCGCTGGATGCGGGACTGGACTTTGTCGTGCCGTTCACCCTCGCCCGGCACCGGGCGCAGGTGGTCGGCGAAGCGCAACAGGCGTTTGCGCAGGATTTGCTGGCAGCGTTTGCCTGAACCGGCCTCTTCGCGGGTAAACCCGCTCCCACAGGGATCGCGCACGCTTCAAAAATTTTGCGCGAGACAGTTGCTCCCACAGTGACGGCGCCAGTGGCCGGGTCAGGCAGCAACCATCAGTAAGCCATGCTCCAGGTCAGCGTGTAGGTACGCCCGCGGCCTTGGTAGTCATACAGGTACGCCGGCCCATATGTCGGGGCATAGAACAGCGTCGCGCGCTGCCCCCAGACCGTGCTGTATTGCTTGTCCAGCAGGTTCTGGACGCCGGCGCTGAGGGTGCCGAAGCCGGTGTCCTGGCTGGCCAGCAGGTCGAAGGTGGTATAGCCGTCGATCTCGTGGTCGGCATCGTCCTTCAGGCTGAATGCGTGGTTGGCCTGCAGCCGCGCGCTGCGGCCATCGCCCTTCCAGCCGACGAACGCGGTGGCTTTGGACAGCGACGCATAGCGGGCGTCACGCTTGATCCAGCCGCCATCCACAGCCTCTTCCTCGGAGCGGGTCAGGTGCAGCGTGCCACCGGCTTCCCAACCGGTCTGGAAATGCCGGGTCAGCGCCCCTTCAAAGCCGAAGTCGCGGCTTTTCTGCTCTTCCACGTTGATGGTCAGGGTCTGCGAATCGACGTTGATGATCTTGTCCGACCAGATGTAGTACAGCGCCGCCTGGGCATCCCAGTCCAGGTCAGCATAGCGCCAGCCCAGTTCCACCTGGCGACTCTTGATGCCGGTCAGCGGGTTGTCGGCCACGCTCAAGCCTGGCTTGCCGTAGTACTTGGCCGGGTCCGGCAGGTCGAAGCCTTCGCCGTAGTTGGTCCAGACCTGGTGGCCGTTCTTGAAGTCGTAGATGGCGCCGAGGTTGAACAGGTTGACCTGGTAATCGTTGCTGCCGCCGGGCACGCCCTTGAAGTCGCTGACGTCTACGTCCATCTGCTGGCGCCGGGCACCGCCGGACAGAGTCAGGTTGTCGCTGGCATGCCAATCGAGCTGGGCGTACACCGACACGCCGTCGACCCGGTAGCTTGGGTAACGCGCGGCCTTGCTCTCCTTTTCCATGTCAAGGCCACCCGACGCCGACGAGGTCAGGGCGTTGAAGGTGGTCTGCTCGGCGTTGAAGCGCTCGCGGTCCAGATCGACGCCGTAGGTCAGCTTCAGCGTGTCCCACTGCTTGGCGAACAGGCCCTTGAGGCTGGTGACCTCGAAGTTCTGCTGCGAGGCGGCGAAGTACACGCCGCGCGAGCCGGTGGGCGTGGCGCGGTTGTAGTACGGGAACGGGTAGAAGTTGTCGTCTTCCTTGCGGTAGGACGCCTGCAGGTAGAAGTCCTGGCCCAGCACATCGGTGTGGTGGTAGTTGGCGTTCAGCAGCAGGCGACGGGTACGCGGCTCCAGGTCGGACGAATAACCACTGCGCAGCTCAGCGTCTTCCAGGTCAGACGGCGCGTTGTAGTTCAGGTTGGGGAAGTAGATGCCGGTGCTGCCATGGTTGCCCGAGTCATAGTACTGGGCCAGCAGGTCGAGGCTCTGCTGGTCGTTCAGCTGCAAGCCCAGGGTGCCCAGTACGTCGATGGTGCGGTTGTACTGCAGGTCGGTCTGGGTATTGTCGATGAAGATCTGGTCGCCAGCACCGTCGTAGAAGGCTTCGTTCTGCTCGCCGGAGATACCCAGGCGGGCATTGACCCGCTCGTTGCCGCCACTGATCGACTGGGCAAAGCGCGTGGCCAGGTCGTCGCTGTTGTTGAAGCCGCTGCTGGCGCCTAGCTGGGTCTCGAAGCGCGCCGGGCCAGGCTCGCCCTTTTTAGTCACGATATTGATGATGCCGCCGGTGGCGCCGCCGCCATAAATGGCACTCGCGCCGGACAGCACCTCAACCCGCTCGACGTTGAACGGCGAAATGCTGTCGAACTGGCGCGACAGGCCGCGCGAGCTGTTCTGGCTGACCCCGTCGATCATCACCAGCACGTTGCGCCCGCGCATGTTCTGGCCGTAGTTGGTACGTCCTTCCGGGGCCAGGTCGAGGCCCGGCACCAGCTTGCCGATAGCTTCCTTCAGGCTGACGCCGCTGTCGATCTGCTCACGCAGCTGCTGCTGGTCGACCACCCAGACCGTGCCGGGGATTTCGCTGATCGCGGTGCTGGTACGCGAGGCGACGCTGACCTGAATCGGCTTTAGGTTGACCGCCTGCGGCGCTGGCTGGGCCGTGCGCAGGGTGACCGTGCGGGCGTCGCTGAAATGCCAGCGCATGCCACTGCCGGCCAGCAGCTGCTGCAGCGCCTGCTCGATGCTGTAGCTGCCTTGCAAGGCGGGGCTGACCTGGCCGGCGACATCGCCGGTGGTGTACAGCAGGTGCAGCCCAGCCTGGTCGGCAAACGCGGTCAGGGCCTGGTCCAGGGGCTGGGCTGGCAGGTCGAGCTGGACCTGGCGGGCCTGAACCTGGGCCGGCTCGGCCGCCGGGGCGGCCCAGGTCGGCAGCGGGCCGGCCAGCATGGCCAGGGCACTGCAGGACATCAGGGCATGGTGGACAGGGCTGCGGCGGTGGTGCAAGGGCTTGAGCATCAGAGGCACGAATGAGCTTCCAGACAAGTCGTAGATGAGAATGGGTTGCTGATCAGTCCCACTACGACGATCTGGCTTGCAGGAACTTGCAGTGCTGGATGAATTTTTTTCGCTTCGGCCTCTTTGCGGCTTCTACATGCCGATCAATGCACCACGGCCAACCACGGCAGGTAGGTGACCTTCAGGCCATAACGCTGCTCCAAAGTACGCAGCAAGGCCTCAGGTTCATCCAGGTCGAACACCCCGCTCACCTCCATCGCCGCCAGCTGGCGGTCGGACAGCACGATATGCCCGTGCCGGTAGCGCTCAAGCTCGGCCAGCACCTGGCCCAGCGGCTTGCCATTGAAGATCAGCTTGCCGCGTTGCCAGGCCATCTGCACGCTGGCATCGGCCGCTATCGCCAGTTCATGCTCGCCGACCTTGGCTTCGCCTTGCGCCAATACCACGCGGCCATCGCGGCGCACGCTGAAGGTGGCGGCACTGCCCTGCACCCGCTCACCCGCGCTATCGACCACGAAAGGCCGTGCATCATCAGCGGTCTCGAACAGGGCCTCACCAGACGCCAGCACCACCCGCCGCTCACGGTCAGTGTATGTGACGCTCAAGGCACTGGCGCTGTTCAACGTGACGCGTGTGCCATCGGCCAAGGTAATCACCCGCCGCTCACCCACTCCGGTGTGGTAATCGGCCAACAGCATCGGCGCCTGCTGCCAGCCCGCTACTGCCGCGACCAGCAAGACTACCGAGGCCGCCACGCCCGCCTGTTTCAGCCAGCCGCGGCAATGGCGCAGGGCCTGGCCAATGTATTTGGCCACCATGCTCTCGGAAACGCCCAGGCGCAGTGCGATCTGCGCCTGGGTCAGGCCCTCGATGCGGTTGAGCAACAGCGCTTGGCGGGCATTGGCAGGCAGTTGCAACAGCGCTTGATCAAGAATCTGCAGCCGCTCGCGAGCCAGCAGTGCCGCCTCAGGTGCCGGCGCCGGGCACGCCAGCTCGCTTGCCCCGTCGCTGTCGTCGTGGCTGGCGGCAATGCGCCGTTCGCGGCGCAAGGTATCGATGGCCAGGTTGCCAGCCACACGGAAGATGAAACTGCGCGCATGCAGCACCGGCACCGCCTGCTCATCGATGTGCAGCAGTTTCAGGTAGGTTTCCTGTGCCACGTCGGCCGCACGCTGGCGGTCGCTCATGCGCCGGGTCAGAAACTGCAGCAGGTCGTCGTAGTGCTCCTGGAAACTCGCCAGCAGGCTCGACACGGGAGACGTCAGCATGGGTTGGGAAAGGCCAGTAGGAGAAATTATCGGGCGTTAATGAGAAACAGTATCTTTCATCTCGACGATCACTTTCAACGCCGACCCGTATTTGCCACACTGCCAGCGTGTTTTCTCTGGCAAGGCCGCCCCCATGACTGCCCTTCTGCACCGCTCTACCCGCTGGCTTCTGGTCCTGTTGATGGCTTACGGCCTTGGGGCCTGTGCACTTTTACAGCCACGCGACCCGCTGAACATCAGCGTGATCGGCATCGAGCCGCTGCCCGGGCAGGAGCTGGAAATGCGCATGGCAGTGAAAATGCGGGTGCAAAACCCCAACGAGGCCGCCATCGACTACAACGGCATCGCCCTGAACCTGGAGGTTAACGGCCAACCGCTGGCCGCCGGGGTCAGTGACCAGCAAGGCCATATTGGCCGTTACGACGAAGCAGTAATTGTGGTGCCGGTAAGCATCACGGCATTTTCCTTCCTGCGCCAGGCCTATGGGCTGGGCCAGGTGAACTCGCTGCAGGGCCTGCCGTACAAGCTTCGCGGCAAGCTGGCCGGTGGGCCGCTGGGCACCGTACGCTTTACCGACGAGGGCAAGCTGGACTTGCCCAAGGGCACGTACTGACAAGCGCCCGACGGGTTGCAATCAGCGGCTGGCGCTGGCGGCAGCCATCAGCTTGTTGACTTCGCTGCGCACCATGCTGGCGTATTCGGGCGGGGTCATGCCCTCCAGCTCGGCGCGCACCCACTCGGCCCATTTGCCCTTGCGCCGCGGTTTTTCGGCAATCAGCCGGGCAGCGTCGCCCTTGGCCTTGCCCAGGTTGCTCTGCCACATCGCGAACAGCCGGGCCTTTTCAGCCTCGATCTGCGCCCGTTCCTCGAAGCTCATGTTGGCCAGATTGAAACTCATGACTCACCTGCCTGATCCGTAAATGGCGGCTATCTTACACCAGCGTGCCGCCGTCACGCCGACGCAACTTTTCCGGTGCACAAGTATCCATTGTTCAAACCACCCCATCGACGAGGACGAGTTCATGGCCCGCAAAAACGCCGCACAGGCTGACAGCGATCAGATCAAGGACCAGGTATTCAGCGAGTTGCAGTCGCTGATCGAAGAATCGGAGAAGCTGCTGACCGAGAGCGCCGCCCTGGTTGGCGAAGAGGCAGATAACCTGCGCGCGCAGGTCAGCCTCAAGCTCAAGCAGGCGCGCCAGGCCGCCGGTAACATGCGTGACAAGGCGCAGCCAGTGGTGGACGCCACCCAGGACTACATTGGTGGCCACCCGTGGCAGACGGTGGCCATTTCTGCAGGTTTCGGCCTGGTGGTCGGCCTGCTGCTGGGGCGGCGCAACTGAACGCCGGGCCGCCTGGTGCGATCAGGCGGCCTGCGCCAAGGGTATGCCACTGTGAAAGCGCAGCTCCTGGTCCGGTGACTGGATCAGCTCCACTTCTGCTGCACGAACCAGCTCCACCCGGCAGGCGATGTCCGCCTCATCGCCATAGTTGTGCGCCAGTTTCAGGTAGCCCTGGTAGTGGCGCGCTTCGCTTTTCAGCAGGCCGTGGTAGAAGCGGCCCAGCTCCTCATCCAGGTGCGGTACCAGTGCGGCGAAACGCTCGCAGCTGCGCGCCTCGATGAACGCCCCCACCACCAGCGTGTCCACCAGCTTGACCGGCTCGTGGGACCGCACCAGGCGGCGCAAGCCCGAGGCATAACGCCCGGCCGAGACCGGGCGCAGTGGCACGCCGCGGCGCTTCATCAGGCGCAGCACCTGCTCGTGGTGCACCAGCTCTTCGCGGGCCAGGCGCGACATCATATTGATCAGGTCGAGGTGGGTATTGTACTTGGCCATCAGGCTCAAGGCGGTGCTGGCGGCCTTGAATTCGCAGTTCTTGTGGTCGATCAGCAGGGTTTCCTGGTCGGCGAGCGCCGCTTCGATCCAGGCGTCTGGCGTCGGGCAGCCAAGAAAGGCGTCGATTTCGGGGATCAGGGACATAGGGTGCGACCACACAGAACAGGCAGGGTCGGCGATTATACCGGCGGCGGCCGTCGGCGCCAGTGACTATGCTTGATGTACATCAAGCGCCAGCCAGGGTAGCACCGGCTATAGTCAAGCACCGGTGCCACCTTTGAAGGGAGTTGCCCCCATGCAAGCCGTCCGCAGCATCCTCGTCGTCCTCGACCCCGACCACGCCCACAGCCGGGCGCTGACCCGGGCCAAGCTGATTGCCGGCGTCACCGGCGCACGCCTGCACCTGCTGATGTGCGACAAGCGGCATGACCACAGCGCGTTGCTGAGCCTGCTGAGCAGCCAGCTGCATGATGACGGTTATGACAACGTCACCCATGAACAGGCCAGGCATGACACCCTGCATGAATCCATCATTGCCGTGCAGCAGGCCGAAGGCTGCGAGCTGGTGATCAAGGAGCACCGCCCGGACAACCCGCTGAAGAAGGCCCTGCTCACCCCCAGTGACTGGAAGCTGCTGCGCCAGTGCCCGTGTGCGGTGCTGATGGTCAAGAGCGAGCGGCCCTGGACCGCGGGCAAGGTGCTGGCCGCAGTGGACGTGGGCAACCAGGACGAAGACCACCGCCGCCTGCATGCCAGCATCATCGACCATGGCTTCGAGATCGCCAAACTGGCCAAGGGTGAGCTGCACGTCATCAGTGCCCATCCGTCGCCAATGCTGTCGGCCTCGGACCCGACGTACCAGCTGAGCGAGACCATCGAACAGCGCTACCGCGAAGCATGCAACGCGTTCCAGGCCGAGTACGGCATCAGCGACGAGTGCCTGCATGTGGCTGAAGGGCCGGCGGATGTGCTGATCCCGCATACCGCACAGAAGCTCGATGCGGTGGTAACGGTGATTGGCACCGTGTGCCGTACCGGGATTACCGGGGCGTTGATCGGCAATACCTCGGAAGTGGTGCTGGACAAGCTGGAGGGTGATGTACTGGTACTCAAAAGCGAAGAAGCCATCGCCCACCTGGCCGAACTGGCCCGCGGCTGAGTTCGACCTGCCAGGGCCCTATCGCCGGCAAGCCAGTTCCCACATCGACCGCATTGACCTGAAGCCATGCACAGCACCTGTGGGAGCTGGCTTGCCGGCGATGGGCTGCGAAGCAGCCCCAAAAAGCACCAGCCGCTACGCCAATGCTTCGCGCACTTTCGGGTCCACCCCCTCCCCTTCGTTAGCCGCAACCCAGGCTGCCAGCTGCTGGCGCATGGCCGGCGTCCAGAAGCTCTGCAAATGCTGCCGCACCCCTTGCACCGCCAGCGCACGGTCTGGCTCGCTGTCGAAGTAATGGGCAATCTGGTTGGCCATCTTGACCAGGTTGTCGCTGCTCATCGGCGTACCTCGGCTTGCTCCGCTGTACGGCGTTCCTGCAGCAGGCGCCGCTGTTCATCACTGAAGTCCTGGTAACGCTGCTGCCATTGCGACGGCTGGAACACCTTCACCACCTCCACCGCTGTGACCTTGTACTCGGGGCAGTTGGTGGCCCAGTCCGAGTTGTCGGTAGTGATCACGTTGGCCCCCGACTCGGGGAAGTGGAAAGTGGTGTACACCACCCCCGGCGCCACCCGCGCACTGACTTTGGCCCGTAGCACGGTCTGCCCGGCGCGGCTGCCGATGCCGACCCAGTCACCGTCCTGGATGCCACGGCTTTCGGCGTCGGTCGGGTGGATTTCGAGGCGGTCGGCATCATGCCAGGCGACGTTGCCGGTACGCCGGGTCTGGGCGCCGACGTTGTACTGGCTGAGGATGCGCCCGGTGGTCAGCAGCAGTGGGTAACGGTTGTTGACCTTCTCGTCGGTGGGCACATAGCCGGTCAGCATGAAGCGCCCCTTGCCGCGCACGAACTGGTCGATGTGCATGGTCGGCGTGCCGTCCGGCGCGGCGTCGTTGCAGGGCCATTGCAGGCTGCCCTGGCGGTCGATTTCGGCGTAGCTGACGCGGCGGAAGGTGGGCGTCAGGCGGGCGATTTCCTCCATGATCTGGGACGGATGCTGGTAGTTCATCGGATAGCCCAGCGCGTTGGCCAGGGCCACGGTGGCCTCCCAGTCGGCCTTGCCGGCCAGCGGCTCCATGACCTTGCGCACCCGCGAGATACGCCGCTCGGCGTTGGTGAAGGTGCCGTCCTTTTCCAGGAACGAACTGCCCGGCAGGAACACATGGGCGAACTTGGCGGTTTCATTCAGGAAGATATCCTGCACCACCACGCACTCCATGGCGCGCAAGGCAGCAGTGACGTGCTGGGTATTGGGGTCGCTCTGGGCGATGTCCTCGCCCTGGCAGTACAGGGCCTTGAAGCTACCGTCCAGCGCCGCCTCGAACATGTTGGGAATGCGCAGCCCCGGGTCAGGCTGCAAGGTCACGCCCCAGGCCCGCTCGAACTCGGCGCGTACCCCTTCGTTGGAAATATGCCGGTAACCGGGCAGTTCGTGGGGGAACGAGCCCATGTCACACGATCCCTGCACGTTGTTCTGCCCGCGCAACGGGTTTACCCCTACCCCTTCGCGGCCGATGTTGCCGGTGGCCATGGCCAGGTTGGCGATGCCCATGACGGCGGTACTGCCCTGGCTGTGCTCGGTCACGCCCAGCCCGTAATAGATGGCCGCGTTGCCGCCGGTGGCGTAGAGCCGGGCAGCGGCGCGAATCTGCTCGGCGGGTACGCCGCAGACCGGGCCGAGCAGCTCGGGGGCGTTGTCCGCCAGGCTGACGAAATCGCGCCAGCGGGCGAAGTCTGCGGTTTCGCAGCGGGCATCGATGAAGCGCTGGGCCAGCAGGCCCTCGGTGACGATCACATGGGCCAACGCGTTGAGCATGGCCACGTTGGTGCCCGGGCGCAGTTGCAGGTGCAGGTCTGCACGGGCGTGCGGCGAATCGACCAGGTCGATGCGCCGGGGGTCGATCACGATCAGCCGTGCGCCCTGGCGCAGGCGGCGCTTGAGCTGCGAGCCGAACACCGGATGGGCGTCGGTAGGGTTGGCGCCGATCACCAGCACCACGTCGGCCTGCATCACCGAATCGAAGCTTTGCGTGCCGGCCGATTCGCCGAGGGTCTGCTTCAGGCCATAGCCGGTGGGTGAATGGCACACCCGCGCGCAGGTATCGACATTGTTGTTACCGAAGGCAGTGCGCACCAGTTTCTGCACCAGGTAGGCTTCTTCGTTGGTGCAGCGGCTGGAGGTGATACCACCGATGGAGTCGCGCCCGTACTTGAGCTGAATGCGACGGAACTCGCTGGCGGCGTAATTCACCGCCTCGTCCCAGCTGACCTCCTGCCACGGGTCTTCCAGCCGCTTGCGGATCATCGGTCTGGTGATGCGGTCCGGGTGGGTGGCGTAGCCCCAGGCGAAGCGGCCCTTGACGCAGGCGTGGCCGTGGTTGGCACCGCCGTTCTTGTCGGGGACCATGCGCACCAGCGTGTCACCCTTCATTTCAGCGCGGAACGAGCAGCCGACACCGCAGTACGCGCAGGTAGTGATGACCGAACGCTCAGGCTGGCCAAGCTGGACCAGGCTCTTTTCGGTCAGGGTTGCGGTCGGGCAGGCCTGCACGCAGGCGCCGCAGGACACGCACTCCGAGGCCAGGAAATTTTCACCACCCGCAGCCGCCACCCGCGACTCGAAGCCACGCCCGGTGATGGTCAGGGCAAAGGTACCCTGGATGTCCTCGCAGGCGCGTACACAGCGGCTGCAGACGATGCACTTGCTCGGCTCATAGTCGAAATACGGGTTGGAGACGTCCTTTTTTTCGGCCAGGTGGTTGGCCCCGTCATAGCCGTAGCGCACCTCGCGCAGGCCGACCTGGCCGGCCACGGTCTGCAGCTCGCAGTTGCCGTTGGCCGAGCAGGTCAGGCAGTCCAGCGGGTGGTCGGAGATGTACAACTCCATCACGTTGCGGCGCAGGCCCGCCAGGCGCGGGGTTTCGGTACGCACCTGCATGCCTTCGCTGACCGGGGTGGTGCAGGACGCCGGGTAGCCGCGCATGCCCTCGATTTCCACCATGCACATGCGGCATGAGCCGAAGGCTTCAAGGCTGTCTGTGGCGCACAGCTTGGGAATGCTGGTGCCGAGCATGGCTGCGGCGCGCATTACCGACGTGCCGGCGGGCACGCTGATGGCGCGGCCATCGATGTGCAGGCTGACCTGTACCTCGCTGTCACGGGCCGGGGTGCCGAGGTCGCTGCTTTTATCAAAATCGGGGTCGAAGTAATTGATCACTGCGCGGCCTCCGTGGTGGTCAGCCCAAAATCGGCGGGGAAGTACTTGAGGGCGCTGGCCACAGGGTACGCGGTCATGCCGCCCATGGCGCACAGCGAGCCATATTGCAGGGTGTCGCACAGGTCGCGCAGCAACAGCGCCTGGTCGTGGCGCTCGGTGAAATCGCTGCTGGCGATCAGCCGGTCGACCACTTCCATGCCGCGGGTGGAGCCGATGCGGCACGGGGTGCATTTACCGCAGGACTCTTCGGCGCAGAACTGCAGGGCGAAGCGCGCCATGCTGGCCATGTTCAGGGTGTCGTCGGCCACCACCACGCCGCCGTGACCGAGCATCGCGCCCATGGCCGCGAAGGCTTCGTAGTCCAGGGGCGTATCAAAGTGGCTGGGCGGCACCCAGGCACCCAGCGGGCCGCCGACCTGCGCAGCCTTCAGCGGCCGGCCACTGGCAGTGCCGCCGCCGTAGCCTTCGACCAGCTCACGCAGGGTCAGGCCGAAGGCGCGTTCCACCAGGCCACCCTGGCGGATGTTGCCGGCCAGCTGGAACGGCATGGTGCCCAGCGAACGGCCCATGCCGAAATCACGATAGAACGCTGCGCCTTTGGCCAGGATGATGGGCACCGAAGCCAGGGTGAGCACGTTGTGCACCAGCGTCGGCAGCCCAAACACCCCCTGCAGTGCCGGCAGCGGTGGTTTGGCGCGGACAATGCCGCGCTTGCCTTCGATGGATTCGAGCAGCGCGGTTTCTTCGCCACAGATATAGGCGCCCGCCCCCACCCGCACTTCCAGGTCGAACGCCTGGCCGCTGCCGGCGACATCGCTGCCCAGGTAGCCGGCATCACGCGCCAGGGCGAAGGCCTGGTTCAGCACGCGAATGGCGTCGGGGTATTCAGAGCGCACATAGATGTAGCCCTTGTCGGCGCCCACTGCCAGGCCGGCGATGATCATGCCTTCGATCAGCAGGAAGGGGTCGCCTTCCATCAGCATGCGGTCGGCGAAGGTGCCGGAATCGCCTTCGTCGGCGTTGCAGACCACGTACTTCTGCCCGGCCCCCGCGTCCCGCACCGTACGCCACTTGATGCCGGCCGGGAACGCTGCGCCGCCCCGGCCGCGCAGACCGGAATCGAGCACGGCAGCGACCACTTCGGCCCCGTCCAGGGCCACCGCCGCTGCAAGACCGGCAAAGCCGCCGTTGGCGCGGTAGTCGTCCAGCGACAGTGGCCGGGTAATGCCGGCTCGGGCGAACAGCAGGCGTTGCTGGGTCTTGAGATAAGGTATTGCCTCGACTGGCCCCAGCGCCAGCGAGTGGCCGCCGGGTTCGCCGGCTAAAGCATCGAGCAACGATGGCACGTCCTGCGGGGTGACCGGGCCGAAACCCAGGCGACCCTGGACGCTGTCGCACTCCAGCAGCGGCTCCAGCCAGTAGAGCCCGCGCGAACTGGTGCGCTGGATCTCCACCGGCAACTGGCGGCGCGCAGCCTCGCGCTGCAAGGCATCGGCAACCTGATCGGCGCCGACGGCACGGGCGATCGAATCACAAGGGATGTACACCTTCAGCATGCTGCGTCCTCCCGGCAACCGTTCACCAGGGCGCGCAAGCGCTCCGGGGTGAGCCGTGCGTGCACCTGGCCGTCCAGTTCCAGCGCCGGCGAGCAGGCGCAGGCGCCCAGGCAGTACACCGGGCGCAGGCTGATGGCGCCGTCGGCGCTGGTGCCGTGGTCGTCCAGTGCCAGCTGCTCGCGCAGCTGCGCGGCCAGGGCCTCGGCGCCACGGCTCTGGCACGACTCGGCGCGGCACAGGCGCAGGGTGTGGCGTGCTGGCGCAGCGGTGCGGAAGTCGTGGTAGAAGCTGATTACCCCGTGCACCTCGGCCAGGCTGAGGTTCAAGGCATGGGCGATTTCGGGAATGGCGGCTTCCGGGATGAAACCGATGTCGTGCTGGATGGCGTGCAGGATCGGCAGCAGCGCGCCAGGGGTATCCTTGTCGCGCGCCAGGATGCGCTGGATCACGGGCAGGTGGAGCAATTCATCAGGCATACAGCGGACCTCGGAATCACGGACCCCGCCTGAATTGTTGTAAGGGCAGGTATCCGGCGTGTTCTGCTGCGGCGCGCCGGCCACGTCACGGTTGCGTGGTGCTGGCGGCCTCCTCGCCCACGGCCGCGCGTCTGCGCGCACTGGTCCCTAGGCATCCTGCAAGCATGGCACTTGTAGCGTTTGAGGGTTGCGTGCGAGCGACCAGGCGCATTCTGAAACCGACCTGCGGTGGTTCTGGCTGCGGGAGGGGCATGTACAGGGGTTGCAGTAGCAGGTGCCCTGCCCTGGCAGCGCGGCAAAAGCCTGCACCATCGAGGAAACAGAGCGGCCCGTGGACCTAGAGAACCCGGTTTCCCCGGTTTCAACGCATGCCGACATCAACCTCTGGCCCGTTCAAGCGGCGCCTTTGGCCTGCTGTTCCAGCTGCAGTTGCAATGCCGGATCGAGCTGCAGTGCGGCGGCCAGTTCGTCCAGGTAGGCGCGCTCTGCGTCCTGCTGGTCGTCCACCAGCATTACGCTGGCCAGGTACATTTCCGCAGCCATGGCCGGGTCCTGGGCCGACCGGGCCACCTCGGCAGCATCGAGTGGCTTGCCGACTTCCTCATCCAGCCATTGCTGCAGTTGCGGGTCGCTGGTTTGCCGTTTGATCTCTGCGTAGATCAACTGTTGTTCCTGCTCGTCGACACGGCCGTCAGCCTTGGCTGCCGCAATCAGCGCACGCAGGATTGCATGGCTGTGGCCCTCGGCCTCGGGGCCGGACAATTGATCGACCGTACGAAGTGCCGCCTGCGGGGCTGCCGCCTGACTGCGCTGCCAGCTTTGATAGGCCTGGAACGCCATCATCCCCAACGATGCCAAGGCCGCGTAGTTGCTGCCACCCGCGGAGCGCCCCTGGGCAAAGCCGCCAGCGCTGCCGCCACTGCCACCCAACAGACCGCCCAGCAGACCACCAAGGCCGCCACCGCCGCGCGTGGCACCGCCGCCACCGAGCAAGCCGCCAAGCAACCCGCCCAGGGTGTCCTGCGATGACGGGCCGGCACTTCCTTGTTGCGCTTGCGAGCCTTGCCCGGCCCTGAGTAACTGTTCAAGCAGATCACTGGTGTTCATGGCTCCGCCCTCGGCTGGTAGTCGTTGCCCAGACAAGCAACGATAGTCCCCTCAAAGCGATACGCCATGACCGTCTGGCGCGATAGCCACGCGGATGACTGTGGTGCGCCCTCGCCTCAGCTGAACACCCAGAGCACCCGGGTGGGCTTGTCGGTGAGGTTGGCGTAGCGAAACCTTGCGTGAGGTTGCAGCTGGAAACTGTCACTGGCCTGCAGCGTTACCGGCTCGCCGCCATCCAGCCAGACGGTCAGCTCGCCTTCAAGCACGAAACAGCCTTGTTCCGAACTGTCGTCCAGGTACGCCTCGCCGCTGCTGGCGCCCGGCTGCAGGTGGCTGTCAAGCATGGAGAAGGCGCCGGATATGCTGGGCGATGCCAGCACATCGGTGATACCGCCGGCCAGGTGCAGCGTGCGACGCTCGTGAGGGCGGGTGACCCAGTCGAGTTCGCGGGGCTTTTCCAGCTTGTAGAAATAGGCCGTCGACACGCCAAGCTCTTCACTGATGGCCGTGAGGTCGGCCACGGTCGGGCGCGATACGCCGCGCTCGACCTGGGACAGAAAGCCCACCGAACGGCCGATGCGCTGGGCCAGTTCGCCCAAGGTGAGGCCTTTGAACTTGCGCAGGTCGCGAATCAGTACTGCCAGGCCTTCGACTTCTTCATGCACTTTCATAGTTGAATCGCGACTTTCGGACGGGAAATTGATGCCCTGAAAAGTACATGATTCACCTGACAAAGCAAAATGCCTTGGCGCGGCTGCCTCAGGAATAATTGTCCCGAAACAAATGTAGCAGCCTTGTGCTGCGAAGCGCCGCGCGGGCGGCGCTCGATCTCACAGGCGCTGAATATGGACAGCCAGGCCCTCTATCCTTAACGAACCGCCTCGTACGTCAAATCCAGGCACGTGCGCGCTTTTGCCACCAGTTCGTCGATTTCCTCGATGCTGATCACCAGCGGCGGCGCGATGATCATGGTGTCGCCCACGGCGCGCATGATCAGGCCGTTGTCGAAGCAGTGCTGGCGACAGATCATGCCGACACCTTTGCCTTCATGACGGGCACGGGTGGCCTTGTCTTTCACCAGCTCGATCGCACCGAGCATGCCCAGGCCGCGCACTTCGCCTACCAGCGGGTGGTCGGCCAGCTCGCGCAGGCGTTGTTGCAGATAAGGCGCGGTTTTTTCCCGGACCTGCTCGATGATCTGCTCGTCCCGCAGGATCCGCAGGTTCTCCAGGCCCACCGCAGCCGCCACCGGGTGCCCGGAATAGGTGAAGCCGTGGTTGAAATCGCCGCCTTCGCTGATGACCTTGGCCACGTCGTCCCGCACGATCACACCGCCCATGGGAATGTAGCCAGAGGTAAGGCCCTTGGCGATGGTCATCAGGTCGGGCTTGAGGTCGTAGTAATCGGTACCGAACCACTCCCCGGTACGGCCGAAGCCGCAGATCACTTCATCGGCGACGAACAGGATGTCGTATCTGGCGAGGATTTCCTTGATCTTCGGCCAGTAGGTCTGCGGCGGGATGATCACGCCACCGGCGCCCTGGATGGGTTCGGCGATAAACGCGGCGACATTGTCCACGCCCACTTCCAGGATCTTTTTCTCCAGCTGCTCGGCCGCCCACACGCCGAAGTCGGCCTCGGTCATGTCGCCGCCTTCGCCATACCAGTAGGGCTGCGGGATGTGCACGATATCCGGGATCACCCCCCCCTGCTGGTGCATGCCGCTCATGCCGCCCAGGGCCGCGCCTGCCACGGTGGAGCCGTGGTAGCCGTTGATGCGGCCGATGATGACCTTCTTGCTGCTCTGGCCCTTGATCGCCCAGTAGTGGCGGACCATGCGCAGCACGGTGTCGTTACCTTCCGAGCCGGAGCCGGTGAAAAACACATGGTTCATGCCTTGCGGCGCCACATCGGCGATGGCCTTGGCCAGCTCCAGCGCCGGTGGGTGCGCGGTCTGGAAAAACAGGTTGTAGTACGGCAACTGTTTCATCTGCTGACTGGCAACCTCGGCCAGCTCATCGCGACCATAGCCGACCGCCACGCACCACAGGCCGGCCATGCCATCGAGGATCTTGTTGCCCTCGCTGTCCCAGAGGTATACGCCCTTGGCCGAGGTGATGATGCGCGGGCCTTTCTCGGCCAGTTGCTTCACGTCGCTGAACGGGGCCAGGTGATGGTCACGGCTCATGGCCTGCCAGGCGAGGGTTTGCGAATTCTGTTCACGCATTGACTTCACTCCATCAAGTTGCGCAGCCGTGCTGCGCGGGTATTTTTGCAGTGGGGACGGTCGGTATTCAGGCCGACTTCAACAGCGTCTGGCGCAGTACCGAACGATGCCGACAGGCCTTGCCGAAGGCCTGGAAGATGGCCAGGTAATGGGGGTTGTCCATCACCTGAAACTCGGGGTGCCATTGCACGGCCAGGGCAAAACCCTTGCTGTTGCGTACCGAAATTGCTTCGACCAGGCCATCGGGCGCCAGCGCCTCCACCCGCAGCCCGTGCGCCAATACGTCGATGCCCTGGGCATGAATGGAATTGACCTCGATGATCGCCGGCAAGCCCATGCGCTCGAGCATGCCGCCCGGCTCGATATGCAAGGCGTGACGCGGGCCATATTGCTTGTCGATGGGCTCGTCCTTGCCTTCGCGGTGGTCCATGAACACGCCGGTCTGGTGAACGTTCTGGTGCAGGGTGCCGCCCAGCGCCACGTTCATTTCCTGAAACCCACGGCAAATGCCCAGCACCGGCACCCCGGCGGCAATGGCCGCACGCATCAGCGGCAAGGTGGTGGCATCACGCAAAGGGTCGTGATGGGTGCCTGCGGCACTCGCCGGCCCGTTGTAGTGGAACGGTTCGATGTTGGACGGCGAACCGGTGAAGATCAGCCCATCCACCACGTCGAGGATATCGGCGCTGTCCATCAGCTCTGCCAGGCTGGGAATCACGATCGGCAAGCCGGACGCGGCCTTGGCTGCCGCACGCGCGTACTTCTCGCTGATGGTCTGGGTTGCATGCTGTTCAATCATGCTGGTGCATGCGGTAATGCCGATAACGGGCACACGGGGCATATCTTCCTCCGGCAAATCCATATTGCGCGTTGTATTGAAACGCTAGAAAGAAAGGGCGCAGCGTCGCTGTTCGAGCGCCGGCACCTACAAGAACCAGCGGTACTCGCGGGCATCGATGTGCTGCATGAAGTCCAGTTGTTCCTGGTATTTGTTTTCGCAATAGACCATCACGAACTCACTGCCCAGGCCCTCGTTCAGGACCGGGTGGTGCCGCATGGCGGCCAGGGCGCTGAGGGCATCCTTGGGGAAATCGATGCCGCTCTGGCGGTTGTCGTTCAGCGGGGCGATAGGTTCGACGCCGCGATCCAGGCCATGCTCCATGCCGGTGAGGATGGCGGCCAGCACCAGGTACGGGTTGGCATCGGCGCCAGCGAGGCGGTGCTCGATGCGCAGGTTGCGCGGGTCGGACTCGGGTATGCGAATGCACGCATCGCGGTCTTCGAAGCCCCAGCTGGCCTTGCTCGCCGCGTTGACCATGGCGCCATAACGGCGGTAGGCGTTGTGGTTGGGGGCGAAGATCGGCATGCAGTGGGGCAGCAGTTCCAGGCACCCGGCCACCGCATGGCGCAGCTTGCGCTGTTCGGCGCCGGCCAGAATGTTGTTGCCGGCGTCGTCGTACAGGCTTACGTGTACATGCATGCCGCTGCCCGGTGCGTGCAGGTACGGCTTGCTCATGAAGCTGGCACGGTAGCCGTGCTTCAGGGCGATGCCACGGGTACTGCGGCAGAACAGCGCCGACCAGTCCGCCGCACTGAGGGCATCGTCGCTGTGGGAGAAATTGATCTCGAACTGGCCTGGGCCCAGCTCCGCCGTGATGACGTTGGCCGGCACGCCCTGCTCGTTGGCGCCATCGACCATTTCGTGCAGCACCGACGAGAACCGCGACAAGCGCTCGATGTGCATGTTCGGCTGGTCGTCCGGGTCTTCGCTCGCGGTGTCGCGTGGGTATTGCGGCTGGCCGTTGGCGAGCTTGCGGTCGAACAGGTAGAACTCCAGCTCGAAAGCCACTACCGGGCGGATACCACGCCTGGCCAGGCGCTGGATGACGCGGGCCAGCACTTCACGGGGCTCGAACTCGATAGGTTTGGCGGTGCCGTCGGAGGTGATAAGCATCTGGGCGATCATTTCCTGCTCCCAGCGCACCGGCTTCAGGGTACCCGGCACCAGGCGCCGTGTAGCATCCGGGTCGCCGTCGGCGAAGCAGTAGTCACCAATCGGGTACAGGCCACCCTGGGTACCCAGCAGCACACAGTTCTGCGGCAACTTCAGTGGCGTGCCGGCGGCGACTTTTTCCAGCATGTCCATGGGGTAGCGCTTGCCGTAGAAGTGCCCGGGGATATCCAGCGCAATCAGGTCGACATAACGTATGGCCGGGTACTGCGCCCGGAACGAGCGCACTTCAGTCAGCAGATCCGGAAAGATGACACTCATCTTCTTGTCCTTGTGAGGTGAACGAATTCAGTTGAAGACCCAGAGCACACGGGTGGGTTTGTCCGTCAGGTTGGCGTAGCGAAACTGCGCATGCGGGTGCAGCTGGAAGCAGTCGTTGGCTTGCAGGGTCACGGCATCGCCCTGGTCCAGCCACACCGTGAGCTCGCCTTCAAGCACGAAACAGCCCTGCTCGGAACGGTCACTGAGGTACGGCTCGCCACTGCTGGCGCCTGGCTCGAGATGGCTGTCGAGCATGGAGAAGGCGCCGGCGATGGTGGGCGACGCCAGCACATCGGTGATGCCCGATTCCAGATACAGCGTGCGCCGCTCGTGGGGGCGCGTGACCCAGCTGACGCTGCGGGGCTTGCTGAGGTTGTAGAAGTACGCGGTGGACACACCGAGCGCTTCGCTGATGGCGGTGAGGTCTGCAACCGTAGGGCGCGAGACACCGCGTTCAACCTGGGAGAGAAAGCCGACCGAGCGGTTGATCCGCTCGGCCAGCTCGCCCAGGGTCAGGTTCTTGAATTTGCGCAGGTCGTGAACAAGGATTGCGAGGGCTTCAAGCTCTTCGTGCATCTTCATGATTCGGACTGCCGTGAAATTTTTAGAGTTATTTTTCATGAAAAAATACACTAAAATTTTCACGAGTCAAGTGAGGGGGGCCTGATTACCCAAGTACCAGTCAGTCAAGCACGTTGGGCTGATAGGTGATCGACATGGCAGTTTCAGCGCCTGTGAGATCGAGCGCCGCCCGCGCGGCGCTTCGCGGGTGAATCGGATCGCCGCACCGCCGCTCCCACATTTGTTGCAACGTACCAAACCTGTCAGGCCATGGTTGTCAGCCTTGTTGGCTTGACTGGATTTCTCGGTTGGCCACTCTGCAGCATCACCTGTCTCAAGCCATACACTGAACGATCAGGTATGGCACAGCCAGCCATCACCGGCCCAGACGCATGGCAGGCCAAGTTGGTAGACTATGCGCATTCCCCAAATCCACCCGGCTGCGCAGTACCCGGCCGGGTATCAGATATGTGCCCCAGATGCCCCAAGAATCCGCTGTAATTCAAGGCGCGGAACCGTCCCGCCGGTTTTCCGTTGCACCGATGATGGACTGGACAGACCGCCATTGCCGGTTCTTCCTGCGCCTGCTCTCCAAACACACCCTGCTCTACACCGAAATGGTCACCACCGGTGCCCTGCTGCACAACGACGCCCACCGTTTCCTGCGCCACGATATATCCGAGCACCCGCTGGCCCTGCAGCTGGGCGGTAGCGTCCCGGCCGACCTGGCCGCTTGTGCGCGCCTTGCGCAAGAAGCCGGCTACGACGAGGTCAACCTTAATGTCGGCTGCCCGAGTGACCGGGTGCAGAACAACATGATCGGCGCTTGCCTGATGGCTCACCCAGGCCTCGTTGCCGATTGCGTGAAAGCCATGCGGGATGCGGTGTCGACGCCGGTCACGGTCAAGCATCGCATCGGCATCAATGGCCGCGACAGCTATGCCGAGCTGTGCGACTTCGTTGGCCAGGTACGCGAGGCCGGTTGCCGGAGCTTTACCGTGCATGCGCGCATCGCGATCCTGGAGGGGCTGTCGCCAAAGGAGAACCGCGAGGTGCCGCCACTGCGTTATGACGTGGCGGCGCAGCTGAAAGCTGACTTTCCGGACCTGGAGCTGGTGCTCAACGGCGGTATCAAGACCTTGGCCGAATGCCAGGCGCACCTTGAAACCTTCGACGGCGTGATGCTGGGGCGCGAGGCATACCACAACCCTTACCTGCTGGCCGAAGTGGACCAGCAGCTGTTCGGCAGCGGGGCGGCGGTGGTCAGCCGCAGCGAGGTGCTGGCGCAGTTGCGGCCTTACATCGTTGCGCACATGGAAAGCGGTGGCGCGATGCATCACGTTACCCGGCATATCCTCGGGCTGGCCCAGGGGTTCAAGGGCGCGCGGCGGTTCCGCCAGCTGCTGTCGGCGGACATCCACAAGGCGGCGCAGCCGCTGGCGGTGTTTGACGAGGCGGTGGAGTTGTTGCAGGGGCGGTAATCACGCTTGCCAGGCGACGCGGTGGATGGACGGCGGAACCTCGTGGCAGCTTGTGACTCGAATGTTCACCTCTCGCAACGGCCGTCGCCGGCCAGCCCTGTTCCGCAGGCCCTTGAGCGGCCGTCGGGGCTCGGGTAATGTCGAGTAAATGCACAGGACAGAGCACGCCCATGACTTCCAAGCTGGAACAACTGAAGCAGTTCACCACCGTGGTCGCCGACACCGGGGACCTGGATGCCATCACCCGGCTGAAGCCGGTGGATGCCACCACCAACCCGTCGCTGCTGCTGAAGGCCGCCGCCATCCCCGGCTACGCCGACCTGCTCAAGCAGGTGAAAAGCGATGCCAAGGGTGATGTCGACCTGGCCTGCGACAAGTTTGCGGTAGCCGTGGGCTCGGGCATTCTCAAGGTCATCCCGGGGCGTATTTCCACCGAGGTGGATGCCCGCCTGTCGTTCGATGAGCCTGCCCTGCTGGCCAAGGCGCGCAAGCTGATCGAGCTGTACGAAGCGGCCGGCGTTGGCCGCGACCGCGTACTGATCAAGCTGGCGTCCACCTGGGAAGGCATCCGCGCCGCCGAGAAACTGGAAAAGGAAGGCATCCAGACCAACCTCACGCTGCTGTTCTCCTTCGCCCAGGCGCAGGCCTGCGCGGATGCCGGGGTATTCCTGATTTCGCCCTTCGTCGGCCGTATCTACGACTGGTACAAGAAAAGCACCGGCAAGGAATACGTGGGCGCCGAGGACCCAGGCGTGCAGTCGGTCACGCGTATCTACAACTACTACAAGGCCAATGGCTACGACACCGTGGTCATGGGCGCCAGCTTCCGCAATATTGGCCAGATCGAGCAACTGGCAGGCTGTGATCGCCTGACCATCAGCCCCGAGCTGCTGCAGCAACTGAGCGATGACCAGGGTGAATTGCCACGGGTGCTCAAGCCGGGCAATGCCGGCGAGGCGAGACAGCAGCTGAACGAAAGCCAGTTCCGCTGGGCGATGAACGAAGATGCCATGGGCACCGACAAGCTGGCCGAGGGTATCCGCCAGTTTGCGCGGGACCAGGAGAAGCTGGAGAAGTTGATGGCTGAAAAAACCTGATACATTTCGGGTTTGCCTGGCGGGCGGGAAATGTTCAGCATTTTCCGCCCGTTTTGTTTCGCCGGCCTTAGTCGTGTTTTGAATCCCGGGCCTCTTCGCGGGCGAACCCGCTCCCACAGGCCTGAGAAAGCCCCTGCAGGGCGTATCTACCCGCGAAGAGGCCCGATAAGCCACCCGAGCTTTCGATGACTCCCTCTGCCCCACTCCCCCTTGTACTCGCCGGCCCGGTCTTGCGCCGCCTGGAACCCCAACGCCTGGCCATCTGGCTGGTCGCCAGCCAGCCGCTGCAACCGGCATTCACCTGCTCGGCAGGCGAGGCCCGGGTCGATTGCCAGATCGTCCCGGTCGGCCGGCACGCCTTCATCCACCTGCTGGATATCCACTTCGCGCGGCCGCTGCCCTGCAACCAGCTGCTCGATTATGACCTGTTGCTCAACGGCCAAGGCATCGCCAGCTGGGCGCCGCACATGCTCTACCCCGGCACTCAGCGCCCCAGCCTGGTGCTGCGCGAGCGACTTGACCAGCTGCTGCACGGCTCTTGCCGCAAGCCGCACCACCCCGCCACCGACGGCCTGCTGTGCGCCGATCGCCTGCTGCAGACTTGTGCAAAACCCGAAGACCGCCCGGCCGTGCTGCTGATGACCGGCGACCAGGTATACGCCGACGATGTCGCCGGCCCCATGCTGCGCGCCATCCACAGCCTGATCGGGCGCCTGGGCCTGTTCGACGAAGCACTGGAGGGGGCAGTGGTGCCCGACAGCCAGGCGCTGTACCAGCACCCCGCCAGCTACTATCACCGCGCCGACCTGCTGCCGGCGCAGGCCGTCAACGACAACCTGCGCGAGCGCTTTTTTGGTGGCAAGCGCAAGCCGATCTTCTCGTCCAGCAACGCCGACAACCACCTGGTGACCTTCGCCGAAGTGATGGCCATGTACCTGCTGGTGTGGTCGCCTGTGCCTTGGCAGCTGGTGGACCTGCAGATGCCCATCGGCCTCAACGACCAGCGCCAGGCCCGATATCAGCAGGAACTGCCGCTGATCCAGGGCTTTGCCGACAACCTCGACCAGGTGGCACGGGTGATGGCTCACCTGCCCAGCCTGATGATCTTCGACGACCATGACATCACCGACGACTGGAACCTCTCGGCACAGTGGGAGGAAACCGCCTACGGCCACCCGTTCTCTCGGCGGATCATCGGCAATGCCCTGCTCGGCTACCTGCTTTGTCAGGCCTGGGGCAATGACCCCGACGGCTGCAAGCCACTAGTCGAACAGTGCCAGACGCTGAACAGCCAGTCTCAGGACGCACTGATCGGCGAGCTGCTCCGTTTTCAGGGCTGGCAGTTCAGCCTGCCCACTGAGCCGCCGCTGCTGGTGCTGGACACCCGCACCCGCCGCTGGCGCAGCGAAAGCAGCCTGGCCAAGCCGTCCGGGCTGTTGGACTGGGAGGCGCTGAGCGAGCTGCAGCAAGCGCTGCTGGACCATCCGTCGGCGATCATCGTGTCGCCCGCACCGATTTTTGGGGTAAAACTCATCGAAACGGTGCAGAAAGCGTTCAGCTGGCTGGGCTACCCGCTGCTGGTGGATGCCGAAAACTGGATGGCGCACCGGGGAGCGGCGCAGGTAATCCTCAATATCTTCCGCCACTCTCGTACGCCAGGGCACTACGTGGTGTTGTCCGGGGATGTGCACTATTCGTTCGTCTACGAGGTGCTGATCCGTCATCGCCAGCGCAGCCCGCACTTGTGGCAGGTGACCAGTAGCGGGATCAAGAACGAATTCCCGCGCCGGCTGCTGGATGTACTGGATCGGCTCAACCGCTGGCTCTATTCACCGCGCTCGCCGCTGAACTGGTTTACCAAGCGGCGCGAAATGCAGGTGCTGCCGCGTACGCCCAGCCACAGCAAGGCCGGGGAGCGGTTGTGGAATGGTGCGGGGTTGGGGCAGGTGTTCTTCGACGAACAGGGGCGACCGGCACGGGTTTACCAGCTGGACGCGGGGGGACGTGAGGCGACCGAGTTTGTTGCTCGGGACTAGCCAGGCGCGGAAAATCAGATTGCCTGTGCCCGCAACAATGCAGGCACAGGCTAGCGATCAGCTCCGTTCCAGCGCATTGACCAGGTCATGGAAGGCTTCACGGTTGGAATCGTTCAGGCCCATGAGAATCTTGTGCGCTTCGAGCACCTTGGACCGCACGACATCTTCGTTCTGGTCCTGAGACGGCAGATCGGTCAGGCATTCCGGGCACGGTATCGGGCGATCAACGATATTGAACACCTGGTCGAAGCCCATCGACTGCAGCAACCGGGAAATGTCCGGGTTGGTGGTGACAACCGTAGGCAGCAGCCCTACCTTCTGCCGCGACAGGATCGACAGCTTGGCCAGCAGGCCCAAAGTAGTGCTATCGATACTCTCGGTTTCGGTCAGGTCGATGACAATCGCCGAGAAATTCAGCGCAGTGAATATCTTCTCGATCGTCGCATCCAGCGCCGAACACAGGGTCAGGCGCACTTCACCGACAAACTTCAGTACGAAGGTACCACTCTGTTCGGCGAACTGGATTCTACCGGTACTCATTGAAGGTTCCTGCTCAACACCAATAGGGCGATATCATCCGGCATCTCCCCAAGCGTAGCCAATCCGAATCGTTGACGCAGCCCATCCAGGCTGCCACCTGCTGCCCTGACGATTTCCGGCAAGGCGGCTTCTTTATCTTTGAGCGTGGCACCCGGCAAAAGGTCCAGAATGCCATCGGACATCAGGCTGAGGCTGAACTGCGGCGGCAGCTCCACCACCAGGTCCTGGTAGGTGGCCTCATCGAACAACCCTACCGGCAGGCCGCGGCCTTCAAGGTAGCGGGTGTGCTCGGGGGTGTGCAGCACCGGCAACGGCAGGTGGCCGCCAACGGCGTAGGTCAATAGACCAGACTCTTCGTCGATCACCCCGCCGACCATGGTGACGTGCTTGCCCAGCTTGCTGTTGATCAGGCCGCGGTTGATGTGGCTGAGCACTTCCGACGGCTTGAACTCGCGCATCTTGCTGCGCTTGAGATCAAACATGAGGCGCGTGGTCATGAATTTCAACAGCACGGTGACAAAGGCCGACGACGCGCCATGCCCGGAAACATCGGCGAGATAGAAAGCAATGCGCCGCTCGTCCACGCGGAAGTAATCGACAAAATCACCGGATAGATACAACGACGGGATGATCTGGTGCTCGAAGGCGAAATCACCTGCCATCCAGGGGCTTTCGGGCAGCATGTTGATCTGCACCTGGCGACCGGCGGTCTGGTCCTCCTGCAACAGGTGCAGGCTGGCTTCCAGTTCACGGTTGGCAGTTTCGAGCTTGTCGCGGTAGCGCTGGTTTTCCAGCACCAGGCGCGAACGGTCGAGGGCGCGGCGTACCGAATGCTCGAGCACGGCCAGGTCTTCCAGCGGCTTGATCAGGTAATCGGCGGCGCCCAGGCGCAACGCTTCCACCGCATCACTCATGACGCCGGCACCAGACACCACGATCACCGGCAACTGCGGCGCACGCTCGCTGACCTGGCGGATCAGTTCGAGGCCGCCCATCTGCGGCATGCGCAGATCGCAGATCACGAGGTCAGGCTGGTGTTCGTCGAAGACCTGAAGGCCCTGCTGGCCGTTACCGGCCTGGAGGACGCTGAAGCCACTGTCTTCAAGATACGCGGCGAGGCTCGCACGGACCACGTCGTCGTCATCGATGATCAGCAGCGTTGCACTGGTTTTCTGCATGTGGGCGAACGGCGCCGATTTGGGTTGGTGCAGCGGTGTCGGCAAGGCAGACGGCCAGCTACGGGAATTCTCTAGGGTCACACTCTACTTGAGTTGTAGGACAAGAACACCTGCCCGGCAACTGTGAGAGCGACCTTGTAAGGCGCAGACGGTACTCCCATCCGCCAGGCGTTTCAAGCATGCAAGGGTCGACCTCGCCGCTCTTTACAGGGCAAATCACCGGGAGTTATAAGAAAGTCGACCAGCGCAACCCGATGAGAAGGATGCAGCATGCCCAACACGCCCTCCCGCCATAGCGAGAAACGCGATTTCATCCGCATGCGCATCGACACCGAGGTCAGCCTGTTGCACGAAGGCCAGGTGATCGCAGCGGTGTGCCTGGACCTGTCCAGCGGTGGCATGCAGGTGCAGGCGCCGCTGCGTTTTCAGATAGGGGATCAGGTAGAGGTGCGGATCGATTCCGACCACCCGGCACTCAAGGGGCTGCATGCCAGCACCGAGGTGGTGTGGATTGCCGACCAGCCGGGCGGGCAGCAGAAATTCGGCTTGCGCATCCTGGCGATGCATTAAGCCTGGGGCCGCAGCCCCCAGGCGCATGATCAGAAGTCGTCTTCGACCTCGCCATCCTTGACCTTGAACTCGCGGTTCTGCAGGTAGGCATTGCGAATGAAGATGTACTTGTCACCCTGAATCAGCTTCTCGGCCGACAACAGGCTGGCGCGGGTGTCGATCACGTCCAGTGCAAAGATCGAGTTGCGGGTCGGCACATGGTCGATGTAGCGGTAAGGTCTGGTGTAGCTGTCCGGGTACTTCGCCACGCCGTCACGCACCGTACTTGGGCCCAGCAGCGGGATGACCACGTACGGGCCGCTTGGCACACCCCAGTAGCCCAAGGTCTGTCCAAAGTCTTCGTCACTACGCTGCAGGCCCATCTTGGTGCCCACATCGAAGAAGCCGCCCAGGCCGAACGTGGTGTTGACGATCAGCCGCGCAGTGTCAACGCCCGCCGCATGGGGTTTGAGCTGCAGCACGTTGTTGGCCAGGTTGGTGACGTCACCGAGGTTGCGGAAGATGTTGTGGATGCCATCTTCGAGGAACTGCGGGGTAACCGCCTGGTAGCCCTTGGCCAATGGCTTGAGGGCATACGTGTCGACGGTGTCGTTGAAGCGGAAGATCGGGCGGTTGACCGCTTCCCAGGGATCTTCCTCGGTGGCTGCCTGGGTGGCTGCCACGGGCGCCAGCAGCATGCTGGCGCAGACACAGGCCTGGGTGACTCGTTCGATCACACTGGCACCGATCCTACGCATAGGTGTTTCTCCATCGAATTTCTAGGCCGCAAGCGCAACGGGTCGCGCTGCTGGTAAGGCCGCAGTATAGAGGCTTGCGGGCTGATAAACAGCTTTACACAACTTTGCTCAATATTTTGTGAACAACTGTTGCACCCGGCCCGCTGTCACAGAGCGGTAACAATCACCGAATAGCCTGCGGACTATTTGGGGGACGTTGCCATGGACGCTGCACCCGCCTTCACCGCTGTGCTGTTCGGCTTGCGCGGCTGCCTGGTGCAGGCCGCCAATGGCAACCCCTCGCCTGCCCCCGGCGCCCTGGCCGCCCTCGCCGGCCTGCGTCAGCGCCAGGTACCGTGCATCTGGCTGGATGACCTCACTACCAGCCAGAGCAAGCGGCTGGCCCACGTACTGCCCGACTGGCTGCCTGGGCACTCGGTCAACGGCGTGCGCTGGCCCGCGCCGAACGCCTGCTGGCAGGCCCTTATGAGCCTGGACAGCGAACGCCTCGACGGCTGCGTACTGGTCAGCGGCGACCCGCAGCTGCTGCAGTCGGGCCTTAACGCAGGGTTGTGGACAGTGGGCCTGGCCGCCTGCAGCCCATTCTGTGACCGCAGCTCGCAGCAATGGCGAACCATGACCACACAGGAACAAGACCTGGCCCGCGGCAAGGCGACGCTACAGCTGTTCGGCCTGGGCGTGCACTCGGTGATCGACCACCTGGAAGCCCTGGACACCTGCCTGCAGGACATCGCCCTGCGCCGGCGCAAAGGTGAAAAACCCTGATACAGCACTGTTGACGCGGATCATGCAAAGCAGCGGCAGGTGGATTACGCTGAAGACAAGCCAGAACCTTTGCCGCTTCGCTGAGGTCCATGGCTAGCCAAGCCATTGATGGAGAACAGCCAATGCCTGCCCGCGAATTGCAAGAGCGCCTGAACAGCTTGCGCGAGCAACTGGACCGCAACGTACCGCTTTCGGAAGAAGAGCTGGCCGCGCTGCACGAAGAAGCGCGCCAGATCGAAGCGCAACTGAAACTTGAAAAAGCCACCCCGGACAACAACCTGGTAGACGGGGTGAACCTGGCGGTGGAACGCTTCGAAGCCGATCACCCCGACCTCACCGCCACCCTGCGCAGCATTGCCAACTCGCTGCACAGCATGGGCATTTAAAGCAGCCCAACTTACTCTGTGGGAGCGGGTTCACCCGCGAATGCCGCGGTGGTGCCACCGACGAATTCGCGGGTGAACCCGCTCCCACAGGGTCTACTGAACGTTACTGGCGAACCAGGCGTTTGTTTTGCGGGCTGATCGCACCTGTGCTGCGATACGGGTTGATATCCAGCCCGCCACGGCGCACATAACGCGCGTACACGGTCAGGTGCTCCGGCTGCAGCAGGTTCTTCAAGTCCAGGTAGATCCGCTCCACGCACTGCTCATGGAAATCGGCATGCTGACGGAAGCTGATCAGGTAGGTCAGCAGGCTGGCGTGGTCCAGCGCCCTGCCCTTGTACTCGACCACCACGCTCCCCCAGTCCGGCTGGCCGGTAACCGGGCAGTTGGATTTCAACAGATGGCTGTGTAACACCTCTTCCACCACCCGCTCCGGGTCGCAGCGCAGCAACTCAGGCTGCGGCTGTTCGTAGTTGCTGATGGCAACGTCCAGTTCATCGATGCTCAGCCCCGGCAATGCCTCGACCCCCTGGGCCTCGACCTCGGCCAACGTGCGCACCTTCACACCCACCGGCTTGCCAGCGGCGGCAGACAGGTCTTTCTCCAGGCAGGCCTGCAACTCGCCCAGCGAGGCGAACACCGTCTGGTTCAGCGAATTGAGGTACAGCTTGAACGACTTGGACTCGATGATGTTCGGCGAGTCGGCCGGGATGGCGAACTCGCCGATCGCTACCACCGGCTTGCCCGACGGCAGCAGCCAGCTCAGTTCGAAGCAGTTCCAGTAATCCACACCCTGCCAGGGCAAGGTCTGGGCACTGACGCCCAGTTCGGCCCACTTGGCAGCACGCGGTATAGGGAACAGCTGCTCCGGGGAGTAGGTGGCAATGTATTCGCTGGATTTGCCCAGCGGGGAGTGTTCGGCAGCGGGATGCATGGAAACTGACCTGAAGGTTCGAAATTGCCCTTAGTCTACCGGTTTTGCCCGCTGCCTTGCAGGGCAAGTCACTCGATGGTCATGGCCCCGACCATGCCGGCCTGGTAATGCCCCGGCACGTTGCAGGCAAACTCGATGGGCGCTGACTTGCGGAAGGTCCAGGTCAGCTCGGCGCGCTGGCCAGGCATCACCAGCACGGTGTTGCCGCCCGCGTGGGCATGGCCACCGCCGTGGTTCATCTGGCCGTGATCCATGCCGTCGTTGTTCATGCCGGCAGTGAACAGCTTGCCTTGCATGGCAATCATTTCCTTCTGGTGCTCGGCGTGCATGGCCTTGTCGCCCAGGTTGAATTCGTGGGGCAGCTTGCCCTCGTTGATCAGCACGAAACGCACCGTTTCACCGGCTTTTACCTGCAAGTTGCCGGGCTCGAAGGCAATGTCCTTGAGCAGCACTTCGACAGTGCGGGTGGCCTTGGCCGCCGGGGCCGGCTCGCCAAAGGCGAAGGTTTGCGCCTCGCTGGCAACAGTCGGCAGGCTGGCCAGGGCCAGGGTGGCGGCGATGAACAGGCGTTTCATGATGACTCCGGGAATAGACAACGGGATGAGGCCACCTTAGTCACGGGCGACTGGCAGCTACCTGACAGGCAGATTACAACTTTGTCAGCTTGGGCGAGGCGCGGGATAGTCACGTATCATTTCAAGCATCAAATCGCCCCCTGTGGGAGCAAACCCTCGGATAGTGGACAGCGCATGAAACTGCTGATCGTCGAAGACCAGGCCCGCACCGGGCAGTACCTGAGCCAGGGCCTGAGCGAAGCTGGCTTTGCCACCGAACTGGCCGCCGATGGCGAAACCGGTCAGTTCCTGGCCCTGAGCGGCGACCACGACCTGCTGATTCTCGACGTGATGCTGCCCGGCCGTGACGGCTGGCAGATCCTCCAGGCCGTGCGCCAGGCCGGCCTGGACACACCCGTGTTGTTCCTAACTGCCCGCGACGCCGTCCAGGATCGGGTGCATGGCCTGGAGCTGGGCGCCGACGATTACCTGGTCAAACCGTTCGCCTTCTCCGAATTGCTGGCGCGGGTACGCAGCCTGCTGCGCCGCGGCGCCAGCCCCAGCCAGGACACCCTCCTGGGCCTGGCCGACCTGCGCCTGGACCTGATCCGGCGCCGCGCAGAGCGTGCCGGGCAGCGCATCGACCTGACCGCCAAGGAATTCGCCCTGCTCGAATTGCTGCTCCGCCGCCAGGGCGAGGTGCTGCCGAAATCGTTGATCGCTTCGCAGGTGTGGGACATGAACTTCGACAGCGACACCAATGTGATCGAGGTTGCCATCCGCCGCCTGCGCCTGAAGATCGACGACCCACACCCCGACAAGCTGATCCACACCGTGCGCGGCATGGGCTACGTGCTCGAAGAGCGCACCGAATGATACGCCGGGTGTCCCTCGGCAGCCGCCTGGCGCTGCTGTTCGCCGCCTGCACCGCCGCCGTCTCGCTGGGCGCCGGTCTGTTGTTCAACCGGGCCAGCGAGCAGCACTTCGTCGAACTGGACCAGCAACTGCTGGACTCGCGTCTGTCGCTGTTTCGCACTCAATTGGCCGGCCTTGCCGCCGTCACCGAGCTGCAGGCCCGCTTGCCTGCCCTGCGCAATGAGCTCAGCCACCAGGCCGACCTGGCGCTGCGCATCAGTGGCAGCGACGGCGCCACCTGGTTCGAAAGCCGCAGCGGTCTGCCGCCGGCGCCAGCCGCCGGGCTTGCCACCTTGCACACCCCTGGTACCGACTACCGCAGCCTGGCCGTACGCCTGGCACAGGATAGCCCGCAGTCACCGCAGCTGACCCTGTACCTCGATATCACCCACCATCAGCACTTCCTGCAAGGCATGCAGCGCCTGATCTGGCTGACCGTCGGCCTGTCGGCGCTGGCCACGGCGCTGCTCGGGGCCTGGGCCGTGCGCAGCGGGCTGCGCCCTTTGCGACAGATGGGCCAGGTGGCTGCCAGCGTGTCGGCCCGCTCGCTCACTACCCGCCTGCCGGTGGCGCAGATGCCCGAAGAGCTTGCCGAGCTGGCGACCAGCATGAATGCCATGCTGCAGCGTCTGGACGACGCCTTCCAGCGGCTTTCGGCATTCTCGGCCGACATCGCCCACGAACTGCGCACGCCGCTGTCCAACCTGCTGACCCACACCCAGGTCACCCTCACCCGCCCGCGCAGCCTCGAGGAATACCGCGAGGCACTGCATGGCAACCTCGAAGAGCTGCAGTGGATGGCACAGATGATCAACGACATGCTGTTCCTGGCCAAGGCCGACCATGGCCTGCTGGTGCCTGGTCAAGCGCCACTGGCATTGCATGAAGAGGTGGATGCACTGCTTGAATATTACGCGCCGCTGGCCGAGGACAGCGATGTGCAGATGCTCCGCGAGGGTGAGGCCCTGCTGCAGGGCGACCGGCATATGCTGCGCCGTGCGCTGTCCAATCTGCTCGACAATGCCTTGCGGTTCACACCGGCCGGTGGGCAGATACGGGTGACGCTGGAGGCGGGGCCGAAGATCAGCGTGGCCAATACCGGGGGGTCCATTGAAGCGGCGGCGTTACCGCGATTGTTCGACCGCTTCTACCGGGTCGACCCTGCGCGACGGGAAGGTAGCAGCGAGCATGCGGGGCTGGGGCTGGCGATCACCCGGTCGATCGTGCAGGCGCATGGCGGGAGCATTCGGGCGGAGTGTGAGGGTGGCTGGACGCGGTTTGTGATCGGGTTCAGCCAGGATCGGTGAATCGGGGCTGCTTCGCAGCCCATCGCGACACAAGGCCGCTCCTACAAGGGGCCGCGTATTTGCAGACTTGCGCGATTCCTGTAGGAGCGGCCTTGTGTCGCGAAAGGGGCGCAAAGCGCCCCCAAAATCTCAGGTAAACATCAGACCGCCAGGCCAATCGCCGGCTGCACCTGCGACGCCCGGTAGGCCGGGTAAATGGTCGCCAGGAAACTCATCACCAGGCCAGCACTGCAGATAATTGCCACATCGCCCCACTGCAACTGCGACGGCAGGCTGCTGATGAAGTACACATCCGAAGTGAAGATGTGCTGCCCGCTCACCCGCTCCAGCCAACCGACGATCTGGCTGACGTTGAACGCCGCAATCACCCCCAGCACCCCGCCAATCAGCGTGCCGACAACACCGATCAGGCTGCCCTGGACCATGAACGTGCCCATGATCTGCGCCGGTGTGGCGCCCAGGGTACGCAGAATGGCAATGTCCGGCCCCTTGTCGTTCACCACCATCACCAGGGTGGCGATGATGTTGAACGCCGCCACCGCGATGATCATCATCAGCAGCAGGCCGATCATGGTCTTTTCCATTTTCATCGCGCTGAACAGGCTGCCCTGGGTGTGCGACCAGTCGTCAGCGCGGTAGGCGTCACCCAACCCGGCGACAATCGCTTTGGACACCTGCGGCGCGGCGTAAAGGTCGTGCAGCTTCAGGCGCACGCCCTGCACCTGGCCCGGCGCCCAGCGCTGCATCTCACCGGCATCGGCCATGTGGATGTAGGCTTGCGAGCCATCCAGCTCGGCCCCCACCTTGAAAATGCCGACCACGGTCAGGCGCTGCATGCGCGGGGTAATGCCGCCCGGCTCCTTGCTGATTTCGGGCACGATAAGGGTCAGCTTGTCGCCGGTGTTGAGGCGGAAGCGCCGTGCCGTCAGCTCGCCGATGACCACGCCGAACTCACCCGGCTGCAGGGCCTGCAGGCGACCCTGGACAATGTGCTGGCCGACGATCGAGACCTTGCCCTCCTCGTCCGGGTCGATACCGCTCACCTGAATCGGCTGCATCGCACCTTTGTAAGACAGCATGCCTTCCATTTCGGTAATCGGCGCTGCCGCCATCACCGCCGGGTTGCGCATGGCCTGCTCGGCCACTTTGCGCCAGTCGTCCAGCGGCTGCGCGCCAAGGATGGCGGCATGCGGCACCAGGCCGAGAATGCGCGAGCTCATTTCACGCTGGAAGCCGTTCATTACCGACAGCACCACGATCATCGCCAGCACGCCCAGCGACAGGCCGATCATCGAGGTCATCGAGATGAACGAGATGAAGTGGTTGCGGCGCTTGGCTCGGGTGTAGCGCGCGCCGATGAAGATGGGCAAGGGTCTGAACATGTACGAAACACCCAATGAAAACAGGAAAACGGGGCGGCAACTGCTGCCCCGTGCAGTCGATCAGATGGCGACCAGGTGGCCGTCGTCGAGCTTCAGCACACGGTCCATCTTGCGCGCCAGGACAAGGTCGTGGGTGACCACCAGGAACGCCGTGCGCGAGGCACTGGACAGCTCCTGCATCAGCTCCTGGATGCCTTGGGCGGTATGGTGGTCGAGGTTGCCGGTCGGCTCGTCGAGCATTACCAGGCCGGGCCGGTTGACCAGCGCCCGGGCAATCGCCACACGCTGGCGCTCACCGCCGGACAACTCGGCCGGTTTGTGGTTGAGGCGGTGGCCCAGGCCCACACGCTTGAGCAGCGCCTCGGCACGTTCACGGGCCTCGGGGATGGGTGTGCGGCCGATCAGCAGCGGCATGCACACGTTCTCGATGGCGGTGAATTCCGGCAACAGGTGGTGGAACTGGTAGACAAAGCCCAGCTCGCGGTTGCGCAGCAGGCCACGGGCGCGCTCGCCCAGCGCCGACAGCTCTTCGCCAGCCAGCCACACACTGCCCTGGCTCGGCCGGTCGAGGCCGCCCAGCAGGTTGAGCAGGGTACTCTTGCCCGAGCCGGAGCTGCCGACGATGGCAATGCGCTCACCGGCGTGCAGCTCGAGGTTGAGCCCGGACAATACCTTTACCGACTCCGGGCCCTCGTCGTAGGACTTGCCCAGGTTGCGGCAGCTCAGGACGGCTTTATCACTCATGCGCGACTCACTCATAACGTAGCGCCTCTGCAGGCTGGGTGCGCGCCGCACGCCAGGCCGGGTACAGGGTGGCGAAGAAACTCAGGACCAACGCCGCAGCGCAGACCATGTACACATCCTGGGCCTGGATCTGCGACGGCAGGTAATCGATGAAATAGACGTCGGCGTTGAGGAACTTGTGCCCGATCAGTTTCTCGATGCCGGCGATTGCGGCACTGACGTTCAGCGCAGCCAGAATGCCGACCACGGCGCCGATCAAGGTGCCGATCACGCCGATCACCGTGCCCTGGACCATGAAGATGAGCATGATCTGCCCAGGCGTGGCGCCCAGCGTACGCAGGATGGCAATATCACCGCGCTTGTCGTTCACCACCATCACCAGGGTGGAAATGATGTTGAACGCCGCCACTGCCACGATCAGCAGCAACAGCAGGCCGATCATGGCCTTTTCCATGCGGATCGCCTGGTACAGGTTGCCGTGGGTACGGGTCCAGTCGCGACTGTAGTACTCCTGCTCGCCCAGCTGCTGTGCGATGCTCCAGGCCACCCGCGGCGCCTGGAACAGATCGTCGAACTTCAGGCGCAGGCCCTGCACCTGGTCGGGTTTCCAGCGGTGCAGGCGGGACAGGTCGCTGATATTGGTCAGGCCCAGATAGCCGTCGATCTCGCCCGCGCCCACGTGGAATGTGCCGACCACGGTGAAGCGTTTCATGCGCGGGAACATGCCGGCCGGGGTCACGCTGACCTCCGGGGCGACGAAGGTGAGCTTGTCACCCACGGCGACACCCAGCTTGGCCGCTGCCTTGTCGCCGATCATGATGCCCCACTCGCCTGGCGCCAGCTGGTCGAGATGGCCCTGCAGGATGAAGTTGTCGATGATCGACACCTCGCGCTCGCGGGCCGGGTCGATGCCGTTGAGCAGCACCTTCTGCACCTTGCCATCATGGGTCAGCAGGCCCTGCATCTGGGTGAACGGCGCTACCGCCAGCACCTGCGGATTCTGCTTTACTTGTTGGGCAAGGGCAGGCCAGTCGGCAATGGGCTGGCCGCTCTCCAGCGTGGCATGGGGAATCATGCCAAGCACACGGGTGCGCATCTCGTGGTCGAAACCGTTCATCACTGACAGCACCACGATCATCACCACCACGCCCAGGGCGAGGCCGATCATCGAGGTCAGGGAAATGAACGAGACGAAGTGATTGCGACGTTTGGCACGGGTATAACGGGTGCCGATAAATGCGAAAAGAGGTCTGAACATGTCGGGGCTTGTTCGGATGAAAGGGAACGTCCTTGTGGCGAGGCGCCTACGGCGGCTTTACACTCGGACCACCGCCGCTACCTTGGGTTCGCCATGACGACATTAGACGAAGAAGATCGCCGCGAATACTACCGCATCGAAGATCGGATCGCACTTCAAATCAGCCCCCTCAGCGCGGCCGAAGCCCTTGACCCAGATGTGTTGCAAGATGATTCCCCGCTGTTCAACCTGCTCAGCGAGCTGCACCTGTCCGACTTCGAGTCGCAACACCTGCTGCGCCAGCTGAGCGACAAGGACCGCACCCTCGCCGCCTTCCTGCGTGCGCAGAACAAGCGCCTCGACCTGCTGAGCGCGGTGGTTGCCCATACCTTGCTTGGCGAAGTGGGCCAGCCCCTGCCTGTGGTCATCTCCGAAGGTGGCATCGAGTGCGCCCAAGCTACGCAGATTGCTCCCGGCACCCGGGTCAAAGTGAAAATGGTGCTGATGCCGCGCGCCCATGGCCTGCTGCTGCGCGGCAAGATCACCCATTGCGACCCCCGCCCGGACGGCGGCTTCGAAGTGGGCACCGAATTCATCGACATGACCGACGCCCAGCGTCAACTGCTGGCCCGCTACATACTGCAGCGTCAGCAACAACAACGGCGTCAGCAGCTGGACCAGAACGATCCCGCCTCCTGAGCCCATTTTTCCCTGATTTGAAGGAACGAACGTGACCCTGATCTACGGCCATCGCGGCGCCAAGGGCGAAGCGCCCGAGAACACCCTGACCAGCTTCCGCCAGTGCCTGTCCCACGGCGTCAGCCGCTGCGAACTGGACCTGCACCTGTCGGCCGACAACGAGCTGATGGTCATCCACGACCCCACCCTGAAACGCACTACCGGCCGGCGCGGCAAAGTGATCGAGCACCCGGCCGCCGACCTGGTAAAGATCGACGCGCGCAAAGGCGGCCCGGGCCACGTACAGCCCTGCCCGATCCCGAAACTGGAAGAACTGTTCGAAAAATGCCCGTTCGAGCACTGGCAGCTGGAAGTGAAAAGCGCCTCGCGCACCCGTGCCGCCACCACCGTGCTGGCGATCCGCGAACTGGCCCAGCAATATGGCCTGCTGGACAAGGTCACCATCACCTCCAGCTCACGCGAAGTGCTGGGTGCGGCGCTGGAGCTGGTACCCGACGTGAAACGCGGGCTGGTGGCCGAATACGCCTGGCTCGACCCATTGAAGGTGGCGCAGAACTACGGCTGCGAGATGCTGGCATTGAACTGGACGCTGTGCACCCCCGAGCGCCTGCTCAAAGCGCAGGGCCAGGGTTTGCACGTGTCGGTGTGGACGGTCAACGAACCGGCATTGATGCGCCGGCTCGCTGACTTTGGCGTGGACAGCCTGATTACAGACTTTCCCGGTTTGGCCAAGACCACCCTCGGGTAGGGTTGAAATCGGTCTCTCCGACCGGCTCAGGCCACCGGTCGGAGCCGCTCAAAAAAGCCGGTTCAGGCCATCGTACGCCGCTACCCGATAGGCTTCGGCCATGGTCGGGTAGTTGAACGTGGTGTTGACGAAGTACTTCAGATTGTTCTGCTCGCCCGGCTGGTTCATCACGGCCTGGCCGATATGGACGATTTCCGAAGCCTGGTAGCCGAAGCAGTGCACACCCAGCACTTCCAGGGTCTCGCGGTGGAACAGGATCTTCAGCATGCCCTGCGGCTCGCCGGCAATCTGCGCACGCGCCATGCTCTTGAAGAAGGCCTTGCCCACTTCGTACGGCACCTTGGCCTGGGTCAGCTCCTGCTCGTTCTTGCCGATCGAGCTGATCTCCGGAATGGTGTAGATGCCGGTCGGCACGTCATTGACGAAGCGCCAGCTGCCATTGTCGACGATGCTGCCAGCAGCCGAGCGGCCCTGGTCGTGGGCAGCACTGGCCAGGCTCGGCCAGCCAATCACATCGCCGGCGCCGTAGATGTTCGGCACCGAGGTGCGGTAGGCCTCGTCGACCTCGATCTGGCCGCGGCTGTTGACCTTGATACCGATGTTTTCCAGGCCCAGCTTGTCGGTGTTGCCGGTACGGCCGTTGCACCACAGCAAGGCGTCGGCCTTGATCTTCTTGCCCGACTTCAGGTGCAGGATCACCCCGTTGTCCAGGCCTTCGACACGCTCGTACTCTTCGTTGTGGCGCACGGTGATGTTGTTGTTGCTGAAGTGGTAGCTGAGTGCCTGGGAGATTTCCGAGTCCAGGAAGCTCAACAGCTGGCCACGGTTGTCGACCAGCTCCACCAGCACACCCAGGCCGCTGAAGATCGAGGCATATTCGCAACCGATCACGCCTGCGCCGTACACGATCAGCTTGCGCGGGGTGTGGCTGAGGCTGAGGATGGTGTCGCTGTCGTAGACGCGCGGGTGATGGAAATCGATGTCGGCCGGGCGGTACGGGCGCGAGCCTGTGGCAATGATGATGTGCTTGGCGTTGAGTTTTTCGACCACACCGTTCGGGCACACCACCTCGACGGTTTGCTCGTCGGCGAAGCTGCCGGTGCCGAAGAACAGGTCGACGCGGTTGCGGGCGTAGTAGCCGGTGCGCGAGGCCACCTGTTTGGAAATCACCCGCTCGGCGCTTTTCAGCACGTCCGGGAAAGAGAACCAGCGCGGCTCACCGATGGCACGGAACATCGGGTTGGTGTTGAACTGCATGATCTGCCGCACCGAGTGACGCAGTGCCTTGGACGGGATGGTGCCCAGGTGGGTGCAGTTGCCCCCGACCTGACGACGGCTGTCGACCATCGCCACCTTGCGCCCTGCTTTGGCGGCGTTCATTGCCGCACCTTCTCCGGCCGGGCCGGAACCCAGCACCACTACGTCGTAGTTGTAGACAGCCATGCGTACTCCTTCAGAACTGGCCCGCAAGCCACGGTCGCTTGCGGGGCGCGATCATGCCGCCGGGGCGTCATGAGAAAATTCGTGTGCAGTCTAATAAAGCGTGAACGCCGCGCACATTAACCCTTGGTCGCGTCGTAGGCCAATTTAGCCCGCACTACATATGGTTCACCCATTCCCTGGCGGCAATCATCCCTGCTTGCGCTTTCACTCGCCTTTCACCGCCCGTTCGAACGCGGGCGTAGCTCGGGAGACGAAGCCACCCTCCGCCCGAGTCACCAATACCGCGGCCAAGCCATGCGCCAGGGCGAAATCCCAGCCGCGCTGCGGGCCCAGGATCAGCAGCAGTGTCGAGTAGCCGTCGGCCAGCAGCGCCGAGCTGTCGAGCACTGTGACAGCGGCCAGGTCATGCTCGACCGGGCGCCCGAGGCGGGCGTCGAAGGTGTGCGAATAGCGCCGGCCATTCTGCTCGAAATAGTGCCGATAGTCACCCGAAGTGGACACTGAAAGGCCGTTGACCGGGATGATCTGCCGGGCGATCTGGCGGTCTTCACGGGGTAGCTCCAGGGCAATACGCCACTGACTGCCATCGGGCTTGCGGCCGACCGCCTTGAGTTCGCCAGTGGCCTCGGCGACAAAGCTGGTTATGCCCATGCCGCGCAGGCGTGCGGCAATCAGGTCGACGGCATGCCCGGCCGCGATACTGTTGAGATCGAGCTGTACCGGGGCGTCCTTGCACAGGGCCTGGCCTTTGATGTGCAGATGCTGGTAGCCCACGCGCTGGCGGGCCTGGGCCAAGGCGTGCGGGTCGGGCACCTGCTCGTGGCGGGCCTGCGGGCCGAAGCCCCACAGGTCGAGCAGCGGCTCGACGGTGAGGTCGAAGGCGCCTTCACTCTGTTCTGCCAGGTACTGGCCCAGAGTGACCAGCGCGAGCATGTCGGCCGGCAGCACCAGGCACTGGTCGGCGGGCAGCTGGTTGAAGCGGCTGACGGTGGAGTCGCCGCGATAGGTCGAATAGTGCTGATCGATGTCATGAAGGATGGTTTCTACAGCCGCCTGCACTTGAGCCGGCGCCGGGCCGCCGGGTTCGCGGACATACTGGATGCTGTAGCTGCTGCCCATGGTCGGGCCGCCCAGGCGCTCCAGGGTGGGGCCTTGGTTGCAGGCGGTGAGCAGCAGGAAGATGAACAGTAAGGCTGTGCGCAAGGTTCAGGTTCTCGGTTGCCTGCACGGCCTCATCGCCGGCAAGCCAGCTCCCACAGGTACAGCGCTGAGGCTGAAGCCTGCGCAGTACCTGTGGGAGCTGGCTTGCCGGCGATGAGGCCAGTACAGACACAGTAGATGCCCGATCAGTTCATCAGGCATAAAAAACGGGAACCCGAAGGTTCCCGTTTTTTCATTGCCTTACAAGCGTATCAGCGTGGAAACGCTGGCGGGTTCACACCGGCCATGTCTTCCATCACGCGAACCACCTGGCAGCTGTAACCGAATTCGTTGTCGTACCACACGTACAGGACAACGCGGTTATCGTTGGCGATGGTCGCCTCGGCGTCCACCACACCGGCGTGGCGCGAACCGACGAAGTCGGTCGAAACCACTTCCTGCGAGGCCACGTAGTCGATCTGCTTGTGCAGTTCCGAGTGCATGGCGGTCTGGCGCAGGTACTCGTTGATTTCCTCGCGGTTGGTGGCCTTTTCCAGGTTCAGGTTCAGGATGGCCATCGACACGTTCGGCGTCGGCACGCGAATGGCGTTGCCGGTCAGCTTGCCTTTCAGCACTGGGAGTGCCTTGGCAGCAGCGGTGGCGGCGCCGGTTTCGGTGATTACCATGTTCAGCGGCGCGGCACGACCACGGCGGCTGCCCTTGTGGAAGTTGTCGATCAGGTTCTGGTCGTTGGTGAACGAGTGAACGGTTTCGACGTGGCCGTTGACGATGCCGTACTTGTCGTTGACAGCCTTGAGCACCGGCACAATGGCGTTGGTGGTGCAGGAGGCGGCCGAGATGATCTTGTCATCGGCAGCGATATCGCCGTGGTTGATGCCGTGCACGATGTTCTTCAGCGCGCCCTTGCCAGGTGCGGTGAGGATCACGCGGGCAGCGCCCGGGCAGGCCAGGTGCTGGCCCAGGCCGTCGGCATCACGCCATACGCCGGTGTTGTCAACGATCAGCGCGTTGTCGATGCCGTACTGGGTGTAGTCGACTTCGCTCGGGTTCTTGGCGTAGATAACCTGGATCAGGTTACCGTTGGCGGTGATGGTGTTGTTGGCTTCGTCGATGGTGATGGTGCCATCGAACGGGCCGTGCACCGAGTCACGACGCAGCAGGCTGGCACGCTTGACCAGGTCGTTTTCGGCGCCTTTGCGCACGACGATGGCGCGCAGGCGCAGGCCGTCGCCACCACCGGTCTTCTCGATCAGGATGCGCGCCAGCAGGCGGCCGATACGGCCAAAGCCGTACAGCACGACGTCGGTGCCTTTGCGCGCCGAGGCGTTCTGCTGGCCAACCACTTCGGCCAGCTCTTCACGGACGAACTGCTCGGCAGTGCGGCCATTGCCTTCCTGCTTGAACTTGTTGGCCAGCTTGCCCAGGTCGACCGAAGCGGCGCCCAGTTTCAGCTCGCTCATGGCCTTGAGCAGGGGGAATGTCTCGTGGACGGACAGTTCGGTTTCATCGGTTTGACGGTGACGCGCAAAGCGATGCGCCTTGAGGATCGAGATAACCGAACGGTTGATCAGGCTGCGGCCATAAATCGAGCTCACCACATTGTTGTTGCGGTAGAGCTGACCGATAAGCGGGATCATCGCTTCAGCCAGGGCTTCACGATCGATCCACTCACCAAGACACTGGTCGGGCTTCTGAGTCACGGGAACCTTCCACATGTAGGGACAGAAAAAAGGGGCTACATTATGACGCCCCAACGCGGAACCGGCAATGAGCGCCTGTCGCGGTCACGCAAGCCAGCGTTCATGCCCTTTCGAGCCTGACAGCCGGCACCGTCACCGGTACAATCGGTGTCTTTGCCGCAACGCTTGGAGTGCAATCTCCCGTGTCAGTTCTGCGCCTACCGAAACTGTCGGCCACGGCCGGCAAACAAACCTGGGGCAACCTGCCCGGTGCCGCCCTCAGCCTGGCCATTGCCGAGGCCGCCAGCAGTGCTGGCCGCTTCACCTTGCTGCTGACCGCCGACAGCCAGGCCGCCGACCGCCTGGAACAGGAGCTGCGCTTCTTCGCGCCAGACCTGCCGGTGCTGCCGTTTCCCGATTGGGAAACCCTGCCCTACGACCTGTTCTCGCCGCACCAGGACATCATTTCCCAGCGCATCGCCAGCCTGTACCGCCTGCCGGAACTGACCCACGGCATCCTGGTAGTGCCGGTCACCACCGCCCTGCACCGCCTGGCGCCCACCCGGTTCCTGCTGGGCAGCAGCCTGGTGCTGGACGTGGGCCAGACCATCGACGTGGAGCAGATGCGCACGCGCCTGGAGGCCAGTGGCTATCGTTGCGTCGATACTGTCTATGAGCATGGTGAATTCGCCGTGCGCGGCGCGCTGATCGACCTGTTCCCGATGGGCAGCAAGCTGCCCTACCGCATCGACCTGTTCGATGACGAAATCGAGACGCTGCGCACCTTCGACCCCGAGACCCAGCGCTCGATCGACAAGGTCGACTCGATCCGCCTGCTGCCGGCACGCGAGTTCCCGATGCAGAAAGAGGAAGTGACCCGCTTCAAGGCGCGCTTTCGCGAACGCTTCGACGTCGACTTCCGCCGCAGCGCGATCTTCCAGGACCTGGCCAGCGGCATCATCCCCGCCGGCATCGAGTACTACCTGCCGCTGTTCTTCGAAGAAACCTCGACCCTGTTCGACTACCTGCCGGCCGACACCCAGGTGTTCTCGCTGCCCGGCGTCGAGCAGGCCGCCGAACACTTCTGGAACGACGTGCGCGGGCGTTATGAAGACCGCCGCGGCGACCTGAGCCGGCCACTGCTGCCGCCAGCCGAGCTGTTCCTGCCCGTGGAAGACTGCTTCGCCCGGCTCAAGCAATGGCCACGGGTGGTGGTCAGCAGCGAAGACCTCGACCCTGGCGCGGGCCGCGAACGCTTCCCCGCGCGCGCCCTGCCCAACCTGGCGATCGAGGCCAAGGCCAATCAGCCGCTGGCCGAACTGGCCCATTTCCTCGACCAGTTCCCCGGCCGCGTGCTGTTCACTGCCGAGTCGGCGGGCCGCCGTGAAGTGCTGCTGGAACTGCTGGAGCGGCTGAAGTTGCGGCCGCACACGGTCGAAGGCTGGACCGACTTCATCACCGGCAGCGAGCGCCTGGCGATCACCATCGCCCCGCTGGACGACGGTCTGGTGCTGGATGACCCGGCCATCGCCCTGGTGGCCGAGAGCCCCCTGTTCGGCCAGCGGGTGATGCAGCGTCGGCGCCGCGACAAGCGCGGCGAAACCGCCAATGATGCGGTCATCAAGAACCTGACCGAACTGCGGGAAGGCGCACCGGTAGTGCATATCGACCATGGCGTGGGCCGCTACCTGGGCCTGGCAACGCTGGAAATCGACGGCCAGGCTGCCGAGTTCCTGACCCTGGAATACGCCGAGAACGCCAAGCTGTACGTGCCGGTGGCCAACCTGCACCTGATCGCCCGCTACACCGGCAGCGACGACGCCCTGGCACCGTTGCACCGGCTGGGCTCGGAAGCCTGGCAGAAGGCCAAGCGCAAAGCCGCCGAACAGGTGCGCGACGTGGCCGCCGAGCTGCTCGACATCTATGCCCGCCGCGCCGCGCGCAAGGGCTATGCGTTTGCCGACCCGTCCGCCGACTACGCCACCTTCAGCGCCGGCTTCCCGTTCGAGGAAACCCCGGACCAGCAGGCTGCCATCGAAGCCGTGCGCGCCGACATGCTGGCGCCCAAGCCGATGGACCGCCTGGTGTGCGGCGACGTGGGCTTCGGCAAGACCGAAGTGGCCATGCGTGCTGCGTTCATCGCCGTGCACAGCGGCCGCCAGGTCGCCGTACTGGTGCCCACCACCTTGCTCGCCCAGCAGCACTACAACAGCTTCCGCGACCGCTTCGCCGACTGGCCGGTGACCGTGGAAGTGATGAGCCGCTTCAAGTCGGCCAAGGAAGTCGCCGCCGCTGCCGCCGACCTGGCCGAAGGCAAGATCGACATCCTCATCGGCACCCACAAGCTGCTGCAGGACGATGTGCGCTTCAAGGACCTGGGCCTGGCCATCATCGACGAAGAGCACCGTTTTGGCGTGCGCCAGAAAGAGCAGCTCAAGGCCCTGCGCAGCGAGGTCGACATCCTCACCCTGACCGCCACGCCGATCCCGCGCACATTGAACATGGCCGTGGCCGGCATGCGCGACCTGTCGATCATCGCCACGCCGCCGGCGCGCCGGCTGTCGGTGCGCACCTTCGTCATGGAGCAGAACAAGAGCACGGTCAAAGAGGCGCTGCTGCGTGAACTGCTGCGCGGCGGCCAGGTGTACTACCTGCACAACGATGTGAAAACCATCGAGAAATGCGCCGCCGACCTCGCCGAGCTGGTGCCCGAGGCGCGTATCGGCATCGGCCACGGGCAGATGCGCGAGCGCGAGCTGGAACAGGTGATGAGCGACTTCTATCACAAGCGCTTCAACGTGCTGGTGGCCTCGACCATCATCGAAACCGGCATCGACGTGCCCAGCGCCAACACCATCGTCATCGAGCGCGCCGACAAGTTCGGCCTGGCCCAGCTGCACCAGCTGCGCGGCCGGGTTGGCCGCAGTCACCACCAGGCCTACGCCTACCTGCTCACGCCCACCCGACAGAAAGTCACCGGCGATGCAGAAAAGCGCCTGGAGGCGATCGCCAATACCCAGGACCTGGGCGCCGGCTTTGTGCTGGCCACCAACGACCTGGAAATCCGTGGCGCCGGCGAGTTGCTGGGCGAAGGCCAGAGCGGGCAGATCCAGGCCGTGGGCTTCACCCTGTACATGGAAATGCTCGAGCGCGCGGTCAAGGCGATCCGCAAGGGCACTCAGCCGAACCTGGAGCAGCCGCTGGGCGGCGGCCCGGAAGTCAACCTGCGGCTGCCGGCACTGATCCCCGAGAACTACCTGCCCGACGTGCACGCGCGGCTGATCCTGTACAAGCGCATTGCCTCGGCAGCCGACGAAGAAGGCCTGAAAGACCTGCAGGTGGAAATGATCGACCGCTTCGGCCTGCTGCCCGAGCCGACCAAGAACCTGATGCGCCTGACCTCGCTGAAGCTGCACGCGGAAAAGCTCGGCATCAAGAAAGTCGACGCCGGCCCCAATGGCGGCAAGCTCGAGTTCGAGGCCGAAACGCCGGTCGACCCGCTGACCCTGATCAAGCTGATCCAGAGCCAGCCCAAACGCTACAAGTTCGAAGGCGCTACCCAGTTCCGCTTCCTGGTCCCGATGGAACGCCCCGACGAGCGCTTCAATACCCTGGAGGCGCTGTTCGAGCGCCTGACCCCACAGCCTGCCTAAGGAAGATTCATGCGTGCCATCCGTTGCCTGACCCTGCTGCTGGTGCTGTTTGCGCCAGCCGCCTTCGCCGAAGGCTTGTATCAGGTAGAAATGCTCCTGGTGCGGCAGAACAGTGTGCCCGCCATCACCAGCCAGTTCGCCCCGGAAGACTGGAGCGCCGGTGCTCCGCGCCTGGAAAAGGACGCCGAACGCCGCCTGGCGCTGGAAGATGAAGCCACCCGCCTGGAAGCCACCGCCGACTACACCGTGCTGATGCACAAGGCCTGGCAACAGCAGGTGGGCAGCGAACCCAGCCGTATCGCCCTGGGTGAAGGCGCCGAGCAGTTCGGCCACTTCCCCATCGAAGGCAACCTGAGCATCGCCGAGGGCCGCTTCATCGCCGTCGAGGCCAACTTCTGGGTCAACCAGCTGGACGGCAACGGCAACGTGCTGCAAAGCGAGCAGTTCAAGCAGAG
>NZ_JABMCW010000010.1:0-42322 GCF_013179705.1 Pseudomonas sp. CM25
CAGGCGCGGGATGGCCTCCTGGTTCAGTTCGACCAGCCAGCGCTCGCTGTCCTTGCGCACGATCACGTCGGGCACCACGTATTCAGGCTCGCTGGACTCGATCTGCGAACCAGGCCGCGGGTTGAGGCTTTGCACCAGCTCGATGACCTGGCGCAGCTCGTCTTCCTTGATTTTCATGCGCCGCATAAGCTGGCTGTAGTCACGGCTGCCGAGCAGGTCGATGAAGTCGCTGACCAGACGCTTGGCTTCGGTCATCCACGGCGTGCTGGCGGGCAGTTGGCGCAGTTGCAGCAACAGGCACTCGCCGAGGTTGCGGGCGCCGACGCCGGCTGGCTCGAACTGCTGGATGCGGTGCAGTACCGCTTCGACTTCGTCCAGCTCGATGTCCAGCTCCGGGTCGAACCCGGCGCAGATCTCCTCGAGAGTGTCTTCCAGGTAGCCCTGGCCGTTGATGCTGTCGATCAGGGTGACGGCGATCAGGCGATCGGTGTCGGACATCGGCGCCAGGTTGAGCTGCCACAGCAGGTGGCTTTGCAGGCTTTCGCCGACAGAGGTGCGGGTAGTGAAGTCCCACTCGTCGTCATCGTTGCTCGGCAGGCTGCTGGCGCTGGTCTGGTAGATGTCTTCCCAGGCGGTGTCGACCGGAAGCTCGTTGGGGATGCGTTCGCTCCACTCACCTTCTTCCGGGTTGTCGACAGTGACGGTGCTTTCCTGGAAGTTGTTGTCCTGGGCTTCGGCAGTCGGCTTGTTCTCGGCGTTATCCGCCATCGGGTCGCCGTTGTCGAAGTCCTCGCCGTCTTCCTGACGTTCGAGCATCGGGTTCGACTCCAGCGCTTCCTGGATTTCCTGTTGGAGGTCCAGGGTGGAAAGCTGGAGCAAGCGGATGGCCTGTTGCAACTGCGGTGTCATCGTCAGTTGCTGGCCCATTTTTAGGACGAGCGATGGTTTCATGGCAGGGGCTTAATACCTTGTTCGCCGGCGCGCATGCGCCATCCACTACACGAGGGCGCCGGGGCGCCAGATCAAGCAAGTTTTATGCCTTAAATTGTAGCGTTTGCCTAGAGCACCGTAACAACTTTACCCCCGGTTGCAGGGCTGTCTGGCGGTGCTCCAGGCGCGTTCCGGGGTCAGAGCCGGAACTCGTGACCCAGGTAGACTTCCTTGACCAGTTCGTTGGCCAGGATGGTTTCGGCATCACCTTCGGCGATCAGCCGGCCATCGTTGACGATATAGGCGGTTTCGCAGATATCCAGTGTCTCACGCACGTTGTGGTCGGTGATCAGCACACCGATACCCTTGGCCTTGAGGTGGTGGATGATCTGCTTGATGTCGCCGACCGAGATTGGGTCGACGCCGGCGAACGGTTCGTCCAGCAGGATGAATTTGGGTGCGGTCGCCAGAGCGCGGGCAATTTCCACCCGGCGGCGCTCACCGCCGGACAGGCTCATGCCGAGGTTGTCGCGGATATGGCTGATATGGAATTCCTGCAGCAGGCTTTCCAGCTCTTTGCGCCGGCCGTCGCGGTCGAGGTCCTTGCGGGTCTCGAGGATGGCCATGATGTTGTCCGCCACCGACAGCTTGCGGAAGATCGAGGCTTCCTGCGGCAGGTAGCCGATACCGGCGCGTGCGCGACCGTGCATGGGCTGGTGGCTGACGTCGAGGTTGTCGATCAGCACGCGCCCCTGTTCGGCCTGGACCAGGCCGACGATCATGTAGAAGCAGGTGGTCTTGCCGGCGCCGTTGGGGCCGAGCAGGCCGACGATCTGGCCGCTGTCGATCGACAGGCTGACATCACGCACGACCTGCCGCCCCTTGTAGCTCTTGGCCAGGTGCTGGGCTTTGAGGGTTGCCATTTACTCGGCCTTCTTCTTGGGCTGGATCACCATGTCGATACGCTGACGTGGCTGGGTCACATTGCCACCGCGCCCGGCAGTCGCCACCTGGCTCTTGGTGTTGTAGACGATCTTCTCGCCTTCGGTGGTGTTGCCCTCGTTCTCGACCTTGGCGCGGTCGGTGAGGATCACGGTGTCTTTTTGCGCCTGGTACTGGATGGTGACTGCCCAGCCTTTCATCTTGTCGGGCTTGGCAGCACTCTGTTGCTGCTCGAAGTAGGCCAGGTTGCCAACCGAGGTGACGACGTCGATGTCGCCATTGCTCGCGCGGGTCATGGTCACCGTGTTGCCTTTGATCATCATCGAGCCTTGGGTAATGATCACGTCACCGGTATAGGTGGCCACACCCTGCTTGTCATCCAGGTGTGCGTTGTCGGCCTGGATGCGAATAGGCTGATCACGGTCATTCGGCAGGGCGAAGGCGCTCGCGGTTCCCAGTGCTGCGCTCAGGCTGAGCAAAAGGGGGAGGGTTTTAACGAGCCTCATACTGTCCTCTTACGTTAGAGAGCAGGTCCATCCTGCCTTCTTTCAAATAGGCTTTCATGCCCTTGCCCGTGGTTGTCCCACCGGCGCCGTCGATTCTAACGGCTTGCTCGGTCTGAGCATATTGCTTCTGTGGAAATACGGTCATGCGCGAACTGGTAATAATCGTTTCGCGTTGCTTCTCGTCGGTGCGTGCCACACGTACCTTGTCGATCAGTTCGACCTCGGTACCGTCCGGATTCACCTCGGCGCGCACGCTCTGTACGTGCCACGGGTATTCGGTGCCGCGGTACAGGCGCAGGTCCGGGGTGGTCACCAGGGTGACTTCGCTGGCCTTTACATGCTCGACCTTGTCGGCGGTCATTTCGTACTGCAGCTTGCCGTCAGGCAGGAACTGCACACTGTGCGCGTTGATCGCATAGTAGTCGATGGCGCTTTCGTCGACCTGGGCCACCGGCTGGTCGAGGAAGCTTTCCGGGCTGACGTTCCAGTAACCGATGGCTGCCAGTACGGCGGCGATCACCGTCAGCAGCGCGATATTGCGGAGTTTCTTGCTGAACATGGGCAGCCTTACAGGTAGTTGGCGTTGGCAGCGTCCAGGGTGCCCTGGGCCTGCATGATCAGTTCGCAGAACTCGCGGGCGGCACCTTCGCCGCCGCGAGCCTGGGTCACGCCATGGGCGTGCTGGCGAACAAACGGCGCGGCGCTGGCTACCGCCATGCCCAGGCCTACCCGGCGAATCACCGGCAGGTCGGGCAGGTCATCGCCAAGGTAGGCGACCTGTTCATAGCTTAGGCCCAGTTCGGCGAGCAGGCCGTCGAGTACCACCAATTTGTCTTCGCGGCCCTGGAAAAGGTGCGGGATGCCGAGGTTGCTGGCCCGGCGTTCGACCACCGGGGTCTTGCGGCCGCTGATGATCGCGGTGGTTACGCCCGAGGCCATGAGCATCTTGATGCCCTGGCCGTCGAGGGTGTTGAAGGTCTTGAATTCGCTGCCGTCCTCGAGGAAGTACAGGCGGCCATCGGTCAGTACGCCATCGACGTCGAACACCGCGAGTTTGATGGCCTTGCCACGTTGCATCAGGTTCTGGCTCATTCCATCGCTCCTTACAGCACGCCGGCGCGCAGCAGGTCGTGCATGTTGAGGGCGCCGGTCGGTCGGTCTTCGTGGTCCACGACCACCAGCGCGTTGATCTTGTGGTCTTCCATTATTTTCAAGGCCTCGGCGGCGAGCATCTCCGCGCGGGCGGTCTTGCCATGCACCGTCATCACCTGGTCGATCAGGGTGGTGTGCACATCGATGTTGCGGTCCAGGCTGCGGCGCAGGTCGCCGTCGGTGAAAATCCCGGCCAGCTTGCCGTCAGCTTCGACGACCACGGTCATGCCGAGGCCCTTGCGGGACATTTCCACCAGCGCATCCTTCAGCAGGGTGCCGCGCTGCACCTGAGGCAGTTCACCCCCGGCGTGCATGACGTTCTCTACCTTGAGCAGCAAGCGCCGCCCAAGTGCGCCGCCAGGGTGCGAGAAGGCGAAGTCTTCTGCGGTGAAGCCGCGCGCCTCCAGCAGGGCGATGGCCAGGGCGTCGCCCAGTACCAGTGCTGCGGTGGTGGAGGAGGTGGGCGCCAGGTTCAACGGGCAGGCCTCCTGCGCGACCCTGGCATCGAGGTTGACATCCGCTGCCTGGGCCAGGGTGGAGTCCGGGTTGCCGGTCAGGCTGATCAGCTTGATGCCCAGGCGCTTGATCAGCGGCACCAGGGTGACGATCTCGGCGGTGCTGCCGGAGTTCGACAGCGCCAGGATGATATCGCTGCCGGTGATCATGCCCATGTCGCCATGGCTGGCTTCGGCAGGGTGCACGAAGAACGCCGGTGTGCCAGTGCTGGCCAGGGTGGCGGCGATCTTGTTGCCGATGTGCCCGGATTTGCCCATGCCCAGCACCACGACCCTGCCCTCGCTAGCCAGGATGATTTCGCAGGCTTTGACAAAGTGTTGGTCGATGCGCGCCAGCAGGCCCTCGACGGCCTCGAGTTCCAGGCGCACGGTGCGCTGGGCGGATTGAATCAGCTCGCTGGATTGGCTCATGTCGAAAACGCAGTGCCTGATGAAAAGGCGGCGATTATAGCCGCAATGGAAGAAACCCTCACGCTTTCGATTGCCGTGAAGAATGTCAGGCCAGCCTGTCGCAGCGCTGAACGACTCGTTGCCCGCCCTTGGGGCGGCGCTGTCAGCGGTGCTATAGTTCGCCGCTATTCGGCCTGTCAGGGGTGCGTGTGCCTTCCAGATGGAGGCCGGCGTCCATTAGGACGAGGCTGCACTAGCAAGGAGTCTAGATGAGTGTGGATAGCGCCTACGCGGTCGAGTTGAAGGGGGTTACCTTCAAACGTGGTTCGCGCAGCATTTTCAGCAACGTCGACATTCGCATCCCGCGCGGCAAGGTCACCGGCATCATGGGGCCATCGGGTTGCGGCAAGACCACGTTGCTCCGGTTGATGGGCGCCCAGTTGCGCCCGTCCAGCGGTGAGGTATGGGTTGCCGGGCAGAACCTGCCGACCCTGTCGCGCAGCGATCTGTTCGATGCCCGCAAGCACATGGGTGTGCTGTTCCAGAGCGGTGCGCTGTTCACCGACCTCGATGTCTTCGAGAACGTCGCGTTCCCGCTGCGCGTGCATACCCAGCTGTCGGACGAAATGATCCGTGACATCGTGTTGATGAAACTGCAGGCCGTCGGCCTGCGCGGCGCCATCGACCTGATGCCTGACGAGCTTTCTGGTGGCATGAAGCGCCGGGTGGCGCTGGCCCGGGCAATTGCCCTGGACCCGCAGATCCTCATGTACGACGAACCGTTCGTCGGCCAGGACCCGATCGCAATGGGCGTGCTGGTGCGGCTGATTCGCCTGCTCAACGATGCCCTGGGCATCACCAGCATCGTCGTTTCGCATGACCTGGCGGAAACCGCCAGCATTGCCGACTACATCTACGTGGTGGGTGACGGCCAGGTGCTGGGCCAGGGTACGCCTGACGAGCTGATGGGCTCGGATAACCCGCGTATCCGCCAGTTCATGAAGGGTGACCCGGATGGCCCGGTACCTTTCCACTTTCCTGCGCCTGACTACCGCGCCGACCTGCTGGGGGCGCGTTGATGCGCAGAAAATCCTTACTCGAACGTGTCCGCCTGCTGGGCCGCTCGGCAATCGACGTGCTGGCAGTGCTGGGGCGTTCCTGCCTGTTCCTGTTCCATGCGCTGGTCGGGCGTGGCGGCATTGGTGGTGGCTTCCAGCTGCTGACCAGGCAGCTGTATTCGGTTGGTGTGCTGTCGCTGGCGATCGTCGTCGTGTCCGGGGTGTTCATCGGCATGGTGCTGGCGCTGCAGGGCTACAGCATCCTGACCAAGTACGGCTCGGAGCAGGCGGTAGGGCAGATGGTGGCCCTGACCCTGCTGCGTGAGCTTGGCCCGGTGGTGACGGCGTTGCTGTTCGCCGGCCGTGCGGGGTCTGCGCTGACCGCCGAAATCGGCAACATGAAGTCCACCGAGCAGCTGTCGAGCCTGGAAATGATCGGCGTCGACCCGCTCAAGTACATCGTCGCGCCCCGCCTGTGGGCCGGTTTCATCTCGCTGCCGCTGCTGGCGCTGATCTTCAGCGTGGTCGGTATCTGGGGTGGCTCGTGGGTGGCCGTGGACTGGCTGGGCGTCTACGAGGGTTCGTTCTGGGCCAACATGCAGAACAGTGTTTCGTTTACCGACGACGTGCTCAACGGGCTGCTCAAGAGCCTGGTGTTCGCCTTCGTCACGACCTGGATCGCCGTATTCCAGGGGTACGACTGTGAGCCCACCTCAGAAGGGATCAGCCGTGCCACCACCAAGACCGTGGTCTATGCCTCGTTGGCAGTGCTGGGTCTGGACTTTATTCTGACCGCCTTGATGTTTGGAGATTTCTGATGCAAAACCGCACCCTGGAAATCGGTGTCGGCCTGTTCCTCCTGGCCGGGATCCTGGCGCTGCTGCTGCTGGCCCTGCGTGTCAGCGGGCTGTCGGCCAGCCCGAGCAGCGATACCTATAAAGTTTATGCCTACTTCGACAATATCGCCGGTTTGACGGTCAGAGCTAAAGTGACCATGGCCGGTGTGACCATCGGCAAGGTCACCGCCATCGATCTGGACCGTGATTCCTACACCGGTCGGGTAACCCTGCAGCTGGACAAGTCGGTTGACAACCTGCCGACCGACTCCACTGCCTCGATCCTGACCGCCGGCTTGCTTGGCGAAAAGTACATCGGCATCAGCGTCGGCGGCGAAGACGAAGTGCTCAAGGACGGTGCGACCATCCACGACACCCAGTCGGCACTGGTGCTGGAAGATCTGATTGGCAAGTTCTTGCTCAACTCTGTTGGCAAGGAACCGAAAGAAGCGCAACCGGCTAATTAAGGAGTTTCCATGATTTCGATCCTGCGACGTGGCCTGCTGGTCCTGCTGGCGGCTTTCCCTTTGCTGGCGTTGGCCGCCCAAACGCCTCATGACGTGGTTCAGAGCACGACCAACGAGTTGCTTGGTGACCTCAAGGCCAACAAGGAACAGTACAAGTCCAACCCCAGTGCTTTCTATGATTCCCTGAATCGTATCCTCGGCCCGGTGGTGGACGCAGACGGTATTTCCCGCAGCATCATGACCGTCAAGTACTCGCGCAAGGCCACCCCGGAGCAGATGCAGCGCTTCCAGGAAAACTTCAAGCGCAGCCTGATGCAGTTCTATGGCAACGCGCTGCTGGAGTACAACAACCAGGGTATCGTGGTTGATCCGGCCAAGGCCGATGACGGCAAGCGTGCCAGTGTCGGCATGAAGGTTACCGGCAACAACGGTGCCGTGTACCCGGTGCAGTACACCCTGGAGAACATCTCCGGCGAGTGGAAGGTGCGTAACGTCATCGTCAACGGCATCAATATCGGCAAGCTGTTCCGCGACCAGTTTGCCGACGCCATGCAGCGCAACGGCAACGACCTGGACAAGACCATCGATGGCTGGGCCGGCGAAGTGGCCAAGGCCAAGCAGACCGCCGACAGCTCGCCAGAGAAGACCGTCAAATGAGTGAAGCCGCCGTAAGCATGGCCGAGCCGGGCGTGCTGCGCCTGGCCGGTGTGCTGGACTATCGCAGCGGGCCGGCCCTGCGCAAGCAGGGCAAGGCACTGATCGCGGCCAGTGCTGAGGCACAGCTGGTGCTCGATTGCACGGCGGTGCAGCACTCCACCAGCGTCGGCCTTTCGCTGCTGCTGGCATTCGTGCGTGACGCCCAGGCCGCCGGCAAGGGCTGCCTGGTACGTGGCATGCCCGACGACATGCGGGAAATTGCCGGGGTCTATGACCTCGATGAAGTGCTGGCAACCTGATGGCCCGGCACGGATGATGGCCCCTCGGTCAGCGAAGCCCTCGTTGGGCTTCGCAGGCGAGGGGCTTTTTTGTATGATGGCCGACCCGTGCGCATCGGGCGCCGATTGAGGTTGAGCATGCAGGCCGTAGAAGTTAAAAGCTTCCTTGAAGAAAAATTGCCCGGTTCCCGGGTCGAAGTTGAAGGCGAAGGCTGCAACTTCCAGTTGAACGTGATCAGCGACGAGTTGGCTGGCCTGAGCCCGGTCAAACGTCAGCAGGCGATCTATGCTCACCTGAACCCGTGGATCGCCAATGGCAGCATCCATGCGGTAACCATGAAATTTTTCAGCAGCGCAGCCTGGGCTGAGCGCACCTGAGCCAACTTGGCGGCGAGACTCCAATGGACAAACTGATTATTACTGGCGGCCCTCGTCTTGACGGCGAGATCCGCATTTCGGGCGCGAAGAACGCAGCCCTGCCGATCCTGGCAGCGACCCTGCTGGCTGACGGCCCGGTAACCGTGGGCAACCTGCCACACCTGCACGACATCACCACCATGATCGAGCTGTTCGGTCGCATGGGCATCGAGCCCGTGATCGACGAAAAGCTCGCGGTGGAGATCGACCCACGCACCATCAAGACCCTGGTCGCGCCGTATGAGCTGGTCAAGACCATGCGCGCCTCGATCCTGGTGCTGGGCCCGATGGTCGCCCGTTTCGGCGAGGCCGAAGTGGCCCTGCCAGGCGGTTGCGCCATTGGCTCGCGCCCGGTCGACCTGCACATCCGCGGCCTTGAGGCCATGGGTGCGAAGATCGATGTCGAAGCCGGCTACATCAAGGCCAAGGCGCCTGAGGGTGGCCTGCGCGGTGCGCACTTCTTCTTCGACACCGTCAGCGTGACCGGTACCGAGAACATCATGATGGCCGCTGCCTTGGCCAAAGGCCGCAGCGTGCTGCAGAACGCTGCGCGCGAGCCTGAAGTGGTCGATCTGGCCAACTTCATCAACGCCATGGGCGGCAAGGTTCAAGGCGCGGGTACCGACACCATCACCATCGATGGCGTAGAGCGCCTGCACTCGGCCACCTATCGCGTGATGCCGGACCGTATCGAAACCGGTACCTACCTGGTTGCCGCTGCCGTGACCGGTGGCCGCGTCAAGGTCAAGGACACTGACCCGACCATCCTTGAAGCCGTGCTGGAAAAGCTCAAGGAAGCGGGCGCCGACATCAATACCGGCGAAGACTGGATCGAACTGGACATGCACGGCAAGCGGCCCAAAGCCGTCAACCTGCGTACCGCACCGTACCCGGCCTTCCCGACCGACATGCAGGCGCAGTTCATCTCGCTGAACGCCATCGCCGAAGGCACTGGCGCGGTGATCGAGACCATCTTTGAAAACCGCTTCATGCATGTGTACGAAATGCACCGCATGGGCGCGCAGATCCAGGTCGAAGGCAACACGGCCATCGTCACTGGCGTCAAGACGCTGAAGGGTGCCCCGGTAATGGCAACCGACCTGCGTGCTTCCGCCAGCCTGGTGCTGTCGGCGCTGGTGGCCGAAGGCGACACCCTGATCGATCGCATCTACCACATTGACCGTGGTTACGAGTGCATCGAAGAAAAACTGCAGATGCTCGGCGCGAAAATCCGCCGCGTACCGGGCTAGTAGCCCGCTGGTGCAAGGATGCACCTGATGAATTGAATGCGGTCGGGCTCAACGCCCGGCCGGCAGTAGCCGCTTAAGGACCGACGTTCCAATGTTGACCATCGCGCTTTCCAAAGGCCGTATTCTCGACGACACCCTGCCATTGCTGGCCGAGGCCGGTATTGTACCGACCGAGAACCCGGACAAGAGCCGCAAGCTGATCATCCCCACCACGCAGGACGACGTGCGCCTGCTGATCGTGCGTGCCACCGACGTGCCAACCTACGTCGAGCATGGTGCCGCCGACCTTGGCGTGGCCGGCAAGGACGTGCTGATGGAATACGGCGGCCAGGGCCTGTACGAGCCCCTGGACCTGCAGATTGCCTGCTGCAAGCTGATGACCGCTGGCGTGGTGGGTGCACCCGAGCCCAAGGGCCGTCTGCGGGTGGCCACCAAGTTCGTCAACGTAGCCAAGCGCTACTACGCCGAACAGGGCCGCCAGGTCGATATCATCAAGCTGTACGGCTCGATGGAGCTGGCGCCGCTGATCAACCTCGCCGACAAGATCATCGACGTGGTCGACACTGGCAACACCCTGCGTGCCAACGGTCTCGAACCCCAGGAAATGATCGCCACGATCAGCTCGCGCCTGGTGGTCAACAAGGCCTCGATGAAAATGCAGCACGCTCGTATCCAGAGCCTGATCGACACCCTGCGTAAAGCTGTCGAATCGCGACACCGCGGCTGACTCCTGAGCGCGACCTTCGCTGTCGCGCCCGTCTATCCGCGTCATAGCCACTTTTCTCGGGTGCCCGCGCGGATGGACTGGTAGCCTAGGGCGCCTGAGCATTCGCTAATAATCGAGGCCCTCGCCATGACCGTGTCCACTGCAATTGCCCGTCTCAACGCTGCTGATCCGGATTTCGCCCGACATCTGGATCATCTGCTGAGCTGGGAAAGTGTGTCCGATGACGCGGTCAACCAGCGCGTGCTCGACATCATCAAGGCCGTGCGCGAGCGCGGCGATGCGGCGCTGGTGGAGTTCACCCAGCGTTTTGACGCTGTTGCCGCCACCTGTATCGATGACCTGATCCTCGGCCGTGAGCGTCTGGAGCTGGCCCTGACCCGCATCACCGCGGCCCAGCGCGAAGCGTTGGAAAAGGCCGCCAACCGTGTGCGCATGTACCACGAGCGGCAAAAGCAGGACTCCTGGCAGTACACCGAAGCCGACGGCACTGTGCTTGGCCAGAAGGTGACACCGCTGGACCGCGCCGGCCTGTATGTGCCTGGCGGCAAGGCGTCGTACCCGTCGTCGGTGTTGATGAACGCCATTCCGGCCAAGGTCGCCGGCGTGCCGGAAGTGGTGATGGTGGTGCCGACCCCGCGTGGCGAGGTCAATGAGCTGGTGCTGGCGGCTGCCTGCATCGCCGGTGTCGACCGGGTGTTCACCGTCGGTGGCGCCCAGGCCGTGGCTGCACTGGCCTACGGCACCGAAAGCGTGCCACAGGTAGACAAGATCGTCGGCCCCGGCAACATCTATGTCGCCACCGCCAAGCGCCACGTGTTCGGCCAGGTCGGTATCGACATGATTGCCGGCCCGTCGGAAATCCTCGTGGTATGCGACGGCCAGACCGACCCGGACTGGATCGCCATGGACCTGTTCTCCCAGGCCGAGCACGACGAAGACGCCCAGGCCATCCTGGTCAGCCCGGATGCCGGTTTCCTCGACCGCGTTGCTGCCAGCATCGACAAGCTGATGCCAACCATGGAGCGTGCCGAAATCATCGAGAAGTCGATCAATGGCCGCGGTGCGCTGATCCAGGTGCGTGACATGCAGCAGGCGATCGAAGTGGCCAACCGCATCGCACCGGAGCACCTGGAGCTGTCGGTGGCCGACCCGCAGGCTTGGCTGCCGCACATCCGCCATGCCGGCGCGATCTTCATGGGCCGCCACACCAGCGAAGCGCTGGGTGACTACTGTGCCGGCCCCAACCACGTATTGCCTACCTCGGGCACCGCGCGGTTCTCGTCGCCACTGGGGGTATATGACTTCCAGAAGCGTTCGTCGATCATCTTCTGCTCCGAGCAGGGCGCGTCCGAGCTGGGCCACACTGCATCGGTGCTGGCCCGTGGCGAGTCGCTGACCGCCCACGCCCGCAGTGCTGAATACCGCATCCTGACCCAAGAGAAGGGGAACTGAGCATGAGTCGATTCTGGAGCCCCTTCGTCAAGGACCTGGTGCCTTACGTGCCGGGCGAGCAGCCCAAACTGGCCCGCCTGGTCAAGCTGAACACCAACGAAAACCCCTACGGCCCGTCGCCCAAGGCGCTGGAGGCCATGCGCGCCGAGCTGAACGACAATCTGCGCCTTTATCCAGACCCGAACGGCGACCGGCTCAAGCAGGCGGTGGCCGAGTATTACGGCGTGACTGCGGCGCAAGTATTTGTCGGCAATGGCTCGGACGAAGTGCTGGCGCACATCTTCCACGGCCTGTTCCAGCACGATGCCCCGCTGCTGTTCCCGGACATCAGCTACAGCTTCTACCCGGTTTACTGCGGCCTGTACGGTATCGCCTTCGAACAGGTGGCGCTGGACGAGCAGTTCCAGATCCGCATTGGTGACTACAACAAGCCCAACGCCGGCATCATCTTCCCCAACCCCAACGCGCCGACTGGCTGCCTGATGCCGTTGCAGGCGGTGGAGCAGCTGCTGCAAGCCAACCGTGATTCGGTGGTGGTGGTGGATGAGGCCTATATCGATTTTGGTGGCGAAACAGCCATCAGCCTGGTGGACCGCTACGACAATCTGCTGGTCACCCAGACCTTGTCGAAATCGCGCTCGCTGGCCGGCCTGCGGGTTGGTCTGGCAGTGGGTCACCCGGACCTGATCGAGGCGCTGGAGCGGATCAAGAACAGCTTCAACTCTTATCCGCTGGACCGTGCGGCGATCGTCGGTGCTGCGGTGGCGTTCGAGGACCGCGAGTACTTCGAGGCTACCTGTCGCAAGGTGATCGACAGTCGCGAAGTGCTGGTTGGTCAATTGCAGGCCAAAGGTTTCGACGTGCTGCCATCGGCGGCCAACTTTATCTTTGCCCGTCACCCGCAGCAGGACGCCGCTGAGCTGGCGGCCCGTTTGCGCGAGCAAGGGGTGATCGTGCGCCACTTCAAGCAGCAGCGTATTGCCCAGTTCCTGCGGATCACCATTGGCACGCCGGAGATGAACCAGGCGCTGCTTGATGCGTTGAACTGACGGCAGTCCCTGTGGCAGCGGCCTTGCACGCCAATCGTGACGCAAGGCCGCTGCAACGGTGTTCAATAACCGCTTTCTTCGATGACAACCGCCTTGGGCTCTGGCCTGTTGCGTACCGCCGCCGGTGTTCCGTCGAGCACCAGCACATAGTCGTTCTGCTGCTTCATCCCCTCCGGATCGCGCCATTGCCCGCCTGCGGCCGGCACCTGCGCCACCACATGCCCGTTCTTCAAAATGCTCAGATGGCCGCTGGCGTTACTGTTCCAGCGCAGCTGCCCTTTGCTTTCATCCGCCCGTGCCTTGCGCACCCCGGTGTTTCCCAGCAAGGGCGTCCCGTCCAGTAACCAGTCCGGCTGCAGTTTCAACCCCATGTGGCGCAATAGGGTCGGTGCAACCGAGGTTTGCGCGGGCAGGCTGTACAGGTGGTTCGGGCCGGGGTTTTCCGCAGGAATGCCGGGTTGCGTAAACTCCTGGTTCAGCGGCTTGTTGCTGGCGATGAAGATGGTCTTTTCCTGTTCCGACAGCCCGCCGTGGCCTTTGCCCCAGTAGTCGCGGCCATGGTCGGTGCTGACCATCACCAGCCAGTCTTCCTGCGGATACCTGCGCCGCCGCTCATCGACCTTGTCCAGCAACTGGCCAATCTGGTTGTCGACCTTGCGCAGCGCGCGCTGGTAACGATCACCAAAACCTCTGTCGTGGCCGGCCTGGTCCGGTTCGTCGAGCTGGATGAAGGTGAAGTCCGCGGGCGTGTTGCCAAGGATCTGCAGCGTACGCTCGATCACCTGCTCATCCGATAAACCACTTTCACGCACATCTGCGCCATGCGCATCTTCCAGCATGAATGCCGTATTCAGCGGCGACCAGTTGACCACGCTGGCCAGGTAGGCGTTGGGCATGGCCAGGCGCAGCCGCCTGAACAGGCTGGGGAACGCCCGGTCAACCCGCAATGATTCGTCGTTGGAAGTAACGCCATGCTTGTTGCTCCACACGCCGGTCAGCAGCGTCACCCAGCCTGGGCCGCTCAGGGTCGGCTGCTCGCTGCCCCTGCCGTTGATCCCGCCAGCGTAGGCTTTGCCGTAATACAGCCGCTGCCTTAGGTGGGTGGCGTCACCCAGCAGCAGGTATCGCTCCAGTTGCACACCGTCCAGGCCAATGAACAAAGCCTTCGGGCGGCTGCGCTGTTGCGCCGGATCACAACCGGGCAGCAAGGTGAGGAACAGCAATAGCAGCAGGCTCGCTCGTCGCATGCAAAGGCATCCTTGAAGGTGTGCTGCGAGCGTTGCAACAAAGCGTATTCTCCACAACTGGCAAAAATGACAGGTGGTTTACGCCATTGACCCGGATCCAGTAAGCTGCAGCAATTCATCGGATGATTGGTTGAGTGGGATGGGTACAGAGCTGACCAGGCGTTCATTGGTCGAATTGGCTGTGGAATCGATGCGCGAGCGCATTCTGCAGGGCGACTGGCAGGTAGGGCAGCGTCTGCCAACCGAGCCGGAACTGGCCTTGCAGCTTGGCATCAGCCGCAATACCGTGCGCGAAGCCATGCGGGTGCTGGCCTTCAGCGGCCTGGTGGAAATCCGTCAAGGCGACGGCAGCTACCTGCGCACCGCCCAGGACCCGCTGCAAGCGGTGCAGGCGATGTCGCGCTGCAGTGCCGAGCAGGCCCGGGAAACCCGCCATATCCTGGAAACCGAAGCGATTGGCCTGGCGGCCCTGCGCCGTACCGCAGCCGACCTGCAAGTACTGCGCGATGCCTTAGGCAGCAGTGCCGGGCATTTTCATGGTGATGTCGACGCTTATGTGGCCTGCGACCTGGTGTTTCACCAACGGCTGGTAGATGCCGCTCACAACCCGGCGTTAAGTGAGCTGTACCGCTACTTTTCCGGGGTGGTCGCTGCCGCGCTGCAGCAGAACATGGCGACCGTGCCGCGTTGCCAGGCCACGTTCGACCTGCATGGACAGATCCTCGACGCCATCGAGCAACGCGACGCGGAGCGGGCCAAGCGCCTGAGCCGTACCCTCATCGAATCCTGACCCCGAGAAGGCCATGGCTGAATCCATCACTCGCAATACCCCGCCCGACCCGCGCGATCTCGATGAGCTGCTGATCGACGCTGAAGCCGACGACGAGCAGGTCCAGCAACAGCCGGTGCTGCTGCGCAGGCCCTGGTTGCTGTTGCTCGGTCTGGTGCTGGTGGCCTTGAACCTGCGTCCGGCGTTGTCGAGCATGGCGCCGGTGCTGGGCCAGGTCTCCGAAGGCCTGGGGCTGAGTGCGTCGCAGGCAGGCTTGCTGACCACCTTGCCGGTGCTGTGCTTGGGCTTGTTCGCCCCGCTGGCGCCGCTGCTGGCGCGGCGCTTTGGCAGTGAGCGAGTGATCGTGGGCATTCTGCTCACCTTGGCGCTGGGGATTGTCGTGCGCAGTACACTGGGGGCCGCCGGGGTTTTCCTTGGTAGCCTGATGGCGGGAGCCAGCATCGGTATCATCGGCGTGCTGCTGCCCGGTATCGTCAAGCGCGATTTCCCCCAGCACGCTGGCACCCTGACTGGCGTGTACACCATGGCGCTATGCCTGGGCGCGGCCATGGCTGCCGGGGCTACTGTGCCCCTGGCGCAGCATTTCGACGACAGCTGGGCGGTGGGGCTGGGCTTCTGGGTGCTCCCGGCCTTGCTGGCCATGCTGGTGTGGCTGCCCCAGGCCCGTCAGGGGCATGGCTTGCACAAAGTAGCCTACCGGGTGCGCGGCCTGTGGCGTGACCCCTTGGCCTGGCAGGTGACCCTGTACATGGGGCTGCAGTCGTCGCTGGCCTACATAGTATTTGGCTGGTTGCCATCGATCCTGATCGGCCGCGGCCTGAGCCCTACAGAGGCGGGGCTGGTGCTGTCGGGGTCGGTGATCGTGCAATTGGTCAGTTCCCTCAGCGCACCCTGGCTGGCGACCCGCGGCAAGGACCAGCGCCTGGCGATCGTGATGGTCATGCTGATCACCTTGGCGGGCTTGTTCGGTTGCCTGTACGCGCCGATTTCGGGGCTATGGGGTTGGGCGGTGGTGCTGGGCCTGGGGCAGGGGGGGACCTTTGCCCTGGCGCTGACCCTTATCGTGCTGCGTTCGAAAGATGCTCATGTGGCGGCGAACCTGTCGAGCATGGCTCAAGGCGTAGGTTACACCTTGGCGTCCATGGGGCCGTTTGCAGTAGGGCTGGTACATGACATGACCGGCGGCTGGGCGGCGGTGGGCTGGATTTTTGCCGTGCTGGGGATTGGCGCCATCGTGTTCGGGTTGGGTGCCGGGCGTGCTTTGCATGTGCAGGTGACCAGCGAGAGGGTTTGAGGAAAATGTTGGCAGTGCCGGCCTCTTCGCGGGTAAGCCCGCTCCCACAGAATCTGTGCCTGCTCTGGGCCTGTCACTTTCCTGTGGGAGCGGGTTTACCCGCGAAGAGGCCGGCACTGGCGTAAGCCGTCGGGGCAGATTATCGTGCTGCTTTCGATCCCAGCACGGACCCGCCCATGAGCGACGCCAACCGCGACCTGATCACCCGTTTCTACCAGGCCTTCCAGCGCCTGGACGCCGAGGCCATGGTGGCCTGCTACAGCGATGATGTCGTTTTCAGCGACCCGGTCTTCGGCACCCTGCGCGGCAAGGACGCGGGTGACATGTGGCGCATGCTCACCAGCCGTGCCACAGACTTCACCCTTGCGTTCGACAGCGTCCGCGCCGACGAACGTGGTGGTGGGGCGCACTGGGTGGCGACTTACCTGTTCAGCCAGACCGGCCGTGTCGTGGTCAATGACATCCAGGCGCGCTTTGTGATTCGTGATGGGTTGATCTGCCAGCACGACGACAGCTTCGACCTGTGGCGCTGGTCACGGCAAGCGCTGGGCGTGCCCGGGGTGCTGCTCGGCTGGTCGCCGCTGGTGCAGAACAAGGTCCGCCAGCAAGCGTTCAAGGGCCTGCGGGCATTTCAGCAGGCCCGTGGTGAGTGAGGTCGTCGTGCATGCCATAGGCAAACCCTGGTTTGTCTATCTGGTACGGGCGGCGAATGGTTCGTTGTATTGCGGTATCAGTGACGACCCGCAGCGGCGCTTTGCCGCGCACCAGAAGGGGCGGGGGGCGCGGTACTTCAAGACCAGCCCGGCCCAGGCGCTGGTGTATGTGGAGCAGTGGCCGGACAAGGGTGAGGCGTTGCGGCAGGAGCGGCTGGTGAAGCGGCTGCGCAAGTCGGCGAAGGAGGCGTTGGTCGCCTCCTATGATGCTTCTTGCATGATTTAGGGCTGCAAGGCAGCCCCCAGGGCCATCAGTCCTTGCGTCGTTTCAACTGGTCCACCAAGGTGGTCGGCAGCCCTTTGATGATCAAGGTCCCGGCTTCCTCGTCATACTCCACCTTGTCCCCCAGCAGATGCGCCTCGAAGCTGATCGACAGCCCTTCGGCGCGCCCGGTAAAGCGGCGAAACTGGTTAAGGGTGCGTTTATCCGCAGGGATTTCCGGCGACAGGCCGTAATCCTTGTTGCGGATGTGATCGTAGAACGCCTTGGGGCGGTCCTCGTCAATCAGGCTCGACAGCTCTTCCAGGGTCACCGGTTCGCCCATCTTGGTCTGCGCAGTGGCGTACTCGACCAGGGTCTGGGTCTTTTCGCGCGCGGACTCTTCGGGCAAGTCCTCGCTCTCGACAAAATCACTGAAGGCCTTGAGCAGGGTGCGGGTTTCACCCGGGCCATCAACGCCTTCCTGGCAGCCGATGAAGTCGCGGAAATACTCCGAGACCTTCTTGCCGTTCTTGCCTTTGATGAACGAGATGTACTGCTTGGAATTCTGGTTGTTCTTCCACTCCGACAAATTGATGCGCGCCGCCAGGTGCAGTTGGCCCAGGTCAAGATGGCGCGAAGGCATTACGTCCAGTTCGGCGTTTACCGCCACACCCTCGCTGTGGTGCAGCAGGGCGATTGCCAGGTATTCGGTCATGCCTTGCTGATAGTGGGCAAACAGGATGTGGCCACCGGTGGACAGGTTCGACTCCTCCATCAGCTTTTGCAGATGCTCCACGGCCACGCGACTGAACGCGGTGAAGTCTTTCTCCTTTTCCAGGTATTGCTTCAGCCAGCCGCTCAGCGGGTACGCACCAGACTCGCCGTGGAAAAAGCCCCAGGCCTTGCCTTGCTTGGCGTTATAGCTGTCGTTGAGGTCGGTCAGCAGGTTTTCGATGGCATCGGAAGCGGCCAGTTCGTTATCGCGGGCATGCAGCACGGCGGGGCTGCCATCAGGCTTTTTGTCGATCAGGTGAACGATGCAATGACGGATTGGCATGGGATTCTCGGCGAGCTGCAAAAGTCGTCAAGTTTAACCCAGACACAAGGTGGTGCAGTGGCCGGATGTTGGCAGAAATGCCGGTTGTTCGTTTTTTGTTCAAATTTGTGCGATTAAGGCTAAAACCCCCGAAAAACCTGCATTAAATCGAAGTGCGCAGCGGATATTTATCCGTTCCTGTGGTAGCTTTGCGCGGTCTTGTGCACCTCGTGTGGCGCATTGCTGGCAGCGTGCTGTCGTCGTGTCGAACCAAACGCCGATTTACGTATCTAGATACGGGATTGGCGCGGCCCTCCACTTACAGGGGCTGGCCCGATAACGTCGTAGTTCGCTGCATAACCATCGAATTTGATAGGGAAGGAACATCACCATGGCATTGACCAAAGACCAACTGATTGCCGACATCGCCGAATCGATCGCCGCGCCAAAAGCCACCGCCAAAAACGCGCTGGAGCAACTGGGCCAGATCGTTGCCGACCAGCTGGAAAACGGCGCTGAAATCACTCTGCCAGGCATCGGCAAGCTGAAAGTCTCCGAGCGTCCTGCCCGTACCGGCCGCAACCCTTCGACTGGCGCTGCCATCGAAATCGCTGCCAAGAAAGTCGTCAAGTTCGTACCAGCCAAAGTGCTGACCGACGCTATCAACAAGTAATTGTTGACGCTTTGACGAAACCGCGCCCGGCTTGCCCGGGCGCGGTTTTTTTATGCCTGTGATTTACTGCGGGTGCGCCAGGCCTGGCGCGCAGCGTCGTCATGGAAGCTCCAGGCGACCATGCGGCTCTGCTTCTGCCCTTGGCCCATTTCGACAATGCGCACGGCCTTGGCGCCGGCCTTCTTGAGTGCAGCCTCGATCCCCGGCAGATTGCTGGCCTTGGACACCAGGCTGGTGAACCAGAGTACCTGCTCGGCGTATTGCACGCTTTCTCCCGCGAGCTGGGTAACGAAGCGGATTTCGCCGCCCTCGCACCACAGCTCGTTGTTCTGGCCACCGAAGTTCAGCACCGGCAGCTTGCGCTTGGGGTCCTGCTTGCCAAGGTTCTTCCACTTGCGCTGGCTGCCACGAGTGGCTTCATCGCGCGAGGCATGGAAGGGCGGGTTGCACAGGGTCAGGTCGAAGCGTTCGTCGTCCTGCAGCAGGCCGGTGAGGATGTGCGCCCGCTTGGCCTGCTGGCGCAGGGTGATGGCCTTGGCCAGGCCATTGGCCTGGATGATGGCCTTGGCCGAAGCCAGGGCTACCGGGTCGATGTCCGAACCGAGGAAACGCCAACGGTAGTCGCTGTGGCCCAGCAGCGGGTAGATGCAGTTGGCTCCTACGCCAACGTCCAGTACGCGCACCTGGGCGCCTTTGGGGATTTCACCGGCGTTATCGTCAGCCAGCAGGTCGGCGGCCACGTGGATGTAGTCGGCGCGGCCGGGGATCGGTGGGCACAGATAATCGGCCGGAATGTCCCAGTGCTGGATGCCGTACTGGGCCTTGAGCAGGGCGCGGTTGAACACCCGCACGGCTTCGGGGTTGGCGAAGTCGATGCTGGGTTTGCCGTGTGGGTTGGTGATGGTGAACCGCGCCAGGTCAGGGTGGGCCTTGATCAGGCTGGGGAAGTCGTAGCGGCCCTGGTGGCGGTTGCGCGGGTGCAGGGTGGGTTTTTCGGTCATGGTCGGATCCTGAAAAGCATCGCCGGCAAGCCGGCTCCCACAGGTACGGTGCTTTCCTGTGGGAGCCGGCTTGCCGGCGATGGGCTGCGCAGCAGCCCGCTATGGCTTCACTTTTGGTTACAGCGCTGCAATCCGCGCATGCTGCTCGGTGAAGTTGGCCAGGGCCTGTTCAGACTCGGCCAGCTTGGCGCGCTCTTTCTCGATCACCGCAGGCGGTGCCTTGTCGACGAAGGCCGCATTGGACAGCTTGCCACCGACACGCTGGACTTCGCCTTGCAGGCGCTGGATTTCCTTGTTCAGGCGCGCCAGCTCGGCATCCTTGTCGATCAGCCCGGCCATCGGCACCAGTACCTGCAGGTCACCTACCAGGGCGGTGGCCGACAGCGGCGCTTCGTCGGCATCGCTCAGTACCGTGAACGACTCGACCTTGGCCAGCTTCTTCAGCAGTGCCTCGTTTTCCTGCAGGCGGCGCTGGTCGTCGGCGTTGGCGTTCTTCAGGAACAGCGGCAGCGGCTTGCCCGGGCCAATGTTCATTTCGGCGCGGATGTTGCGCAGGCCGACCATCAGCTCTTTGAGCCACTCGATGTCGCCTTCGGCAGCGGCGTCGATGCGAGCTTCATTGGCCACTGGCCACGGCTGCAGCATGATGGTCTTGCCTTCGATGCCGGCCAGCGGCGCGATGCGCTGCCAGATTTCTTCAGTGATGAACGGCATGAACGGGTGCGCCAGGCGCAGCGCCACTTCCAGCACGCGCACCAGGGTGCGACGGGTGCCACGGGCGCGCTCGACCGGGGCATTCTCGTCCCACAGTACCGGCTTGGACAGCTCCAGGTACCAGTCGCAGTACTGGTTCCAGATGAACTCGTACAGCGCCTGGCTGGCCAGGTCGAAGCGGAACTGCTCCAGCTGGCGGGTCACTTCGGCTTCGGTGCGCTGCAACTGCGAGATGATCCAGCGGTCAGCCAGCGACAGCTCGTAGGCTTCGCCGTTCTGGCCGCAGTCCTCGCCCTTGTCCAGGACGTAGCGGGCGGCGTTCCAGATCTTGTTGCAGAAGTTGCGGTAGCCTTCGACGCGGCCCATGTCGAACTTGATGTCGCGGCCGGTCGAGGCGAGCGAGCAGAAGGTGAAGCGCAGGGCGTCGGTGCCGTAGCTGGCGATACCTTCGGGGAACTCGGCCTTGGTCTGCTTGGCGATCTTCTCGGCAAGCTTTGGCTGCATCATGCCGCTGGTGCGTTTCTCCAGCAGGGCGTCGAGGGTGATGCCGTCGACGATGTCCAGCGGGTCCAGCACGTTGCCCTTGGACTTGGACATCTTCTGGCCCTGGCCGTCACGCACCAGGCCGTGCACGTACACGGTCTTGAACGGTACTTGCGGAGTGCCGTCCTCGTTCTTGATCAGGTGCATGGTCAGCATGATCATGCGCGCAACCCAGAAGAAGATGATGTCGAAGCCAGTCACCAGTACATCGGTGGAGTGGAACTTCTTGAGGAACTCGGTCTGCTCCGGCCAGCCCAGGGTGGAGAAGGTCCACAGGCCCGAACTGAACCAGGTGTCGAGCACGTCGTCGTCCTGGCGCAGGACCACGTCGGCGCCCAGGTTGTGCTTGGCGCGCACCTCTTGCTCGTTGCGGCCGACATACACCTGGCCGGCCTCGTCGTACCACGCCGGGATACGGTGGCCCCACCACAGCTGGCGGCTGATGCACCAGTCCTGGATGTCACGCATCCAGGAGAAGTACATGTTTTCGTACTGCTTGGGCACGAACTGGATGCGGCCATCTTCCACTGCAGCGATGGCAGGTTCTGCCAGCGGCTTGGTGGAGACGTACCACTGGTCGGTCAGCCACGGCTCGATCACGGTGCCCGAACGGTCGCCCTTCGGCACTTTCAGAGCGTGGTCGTCGATGCTCACCAGCAAGCCTTGGGCGTCCAGGTCGGCGACGATCTGCTTGCGCGCGACGAAGCGGTCAAGATTGGCGTACTGGGCCGGCAGGCTGGTGTCGACCTGCTCGTTGATGCTGCCGTCGAGGTTGAACGCCTGGGCGCTGGCCAGCACGAAGGCGTTCTTGTCGAAGATGTTCAGCAGCGGCAGGTTGTGGCGCTTGCCGACTTCGTAGTCGTTGAAGTCGTGGGCCGGGGTGATCTTCACGCAGCCGGTACCGAACTCGGGGTCGCAGTAGTCGTCGGCGATGATCGGGATGCGGCGGCCGACCAGGGGCAGTTCGACGAACTTGCCGATCAGTGCCTGGTAGCGTTCGTCACCTGGGTTGACCGCAACGGCGGCGTCACCCAGCAGGGTTTCCGGACGGGTGGTGGCAACGACCAGGTAGTCCTTGCCTTCGGCGGTCTTGGCGCCGTCGGCCAGCGGGTAGCGCAGGTTCCACAGGTGGCCTTTCTCGTCGTGGTTCTCCACTTCGAGGTCGGAGATGGCCGTGTGCAGCTTGGTGTCCCAGTTGACCAGGCGCTTGCCGCGGTAGATCAGGCCGTCCTCGTGCAGGCGCACGAAGGCTTCCTTGACCGCTTCGGACAGGCCGTCGTCCATGGTGAAGCGCTCGCGGCTCCAGTCTACCGACGAGCCCAGGCGACGGATCTGACGGCTGATGTTGCCGCCGGACTGGTCCTTCCATTCCCAGACCTTGTCCAGGAACTTTTCGCGGCCCAGGTCATGGCGGTTCTGGCCCTTGGCCTCGAGCTGGCGCTCGACCAGCATCTGGGTGGCGATACCGGCGTGGTCGGTGCCTGGCTGCCACAGGGTGTCACGGCCTTGCATGCGGCGGAAACGGATCAGGGCGTCCATGATCGCGTTGTTGAACCCGTGGCCCATGTGCAGGCTGCCGGTCACGTTCGGCGGCGGGATCATGATGGTGTAGGACTCGCCTGCACCTTGTGGGGCGAAATAGTTCTCGGACTCCCAGGTGTTGTACCAGGAAGTTTCGATGGCGTGCGGCTGGTAGGTCTTATCCATGCGCGGCGGGACCCTGTGCATTAATTCGGGAAAGCCGGGAAGTATAACCAAGCTGGGGGCCGCAGGCGACAAGCTGCTGCTATCTGGCAAGGCAGGCATGGCCTCTTCGCGGGTAAACCCGCTCCCACAGGTACAGCACCGCCTTCAGGCCTGTGGTGATCCTGTGGGAGCGGGTTCACCCGCGAAGCAGGCGACACCGATGTCCTGTTTTACTCGGAACGCGTGATCAACCGCTCGATGCGCGCATCCAGCCGGCGCTTGATCTCGTTTTCGATATGCGGGGTGAAGTCGTTGATCACGTCCTGCATGATCATCTGCGCCGCCGCACGCAGCTCGCTTTCAAGGTGCAGCAGGGTGTCCTGGCGGCGGGTCTGCGAGTCTTCTGCAGGCACTGCGGCAACCGTTTCGGGCGGCGCTGGCACATTGCCGGCGGGCTCATTCAGCAGCAACGGGATCTGCTCGACCGTCTCGGTCAGCAGCGGCGGTTGCAGGTCGGCATCGCCAAGCAGCTGGCGGATCGACTCGAGGTCATCGAGCAGGTGGGCGGAGTCGGGCAGGGAGGAGGGCTTGTCCATCGTCGTCAAAGTCGCTGTAAGCGGTGGTCTTGCAGAGCATAGCCCTGTTCACGGTAGAAACGGAATCGCTCACGCGCCGATTGGCGAATGCCAGGCTCTTCGATCACGATCTCGGCTACCCGCTCGAACTGGCCGACGAACCCCGGCACGCTGGCGCCCAGGTTGATCAGCAGGTCGCGGTGCTCGCCCGCGCTGTCCGCCAGGCCCAGGGCCACGCCAGCATCGCCATGCACCTCGGCGAGGTCGTGGGGCACGAAGGCCTCGCCCCGGAAGCGCCAAAGGCGCTGGTCCAGTTCGTCGCGCTGTTCGGCATCCTGGCAGTGCAGATAGACCCGGTGGCCGAGGCGCCAGGCCTTGTCGCACAGCTTGCAGGCGAAATCGAGCCGCGCTGACAGCGAGTCGGTGGGCAGGATGTAGAAATCGACTTTGCTCATGGTGGTATCGCCAGCCGGTGGCGCGCAAGGCACCACCGGCTTCATGGCGTCATGCGCCAGCGCGGTCCAGCAGGTACTGGGTCAGCAGGGGCACCGGGCGGCCAGTGGCGCCCTTGTCCTTGCCACCGCTGACCCAGGCGGTACCGGCGATGTCCATGTGCGCCCAGTTGTAGGCCTTGGCGAAGCGCGACAGGAAGCAGCCGGCAGTGATGGTGCCGGCCTTGGGCCCGCCGATGTTGCCCATGTCGGCGAACGGGCTGTCCAGTTGCTCCTGGTACTCGTCGAACAGCGGCAGCTGCCAGGCACGGTCGTCGGCGCGCTTGCCGGCGTCGAGCAGTTGGCCGACCAGCTCGTCGTTGTTGCCCATCAGGCCGCTGGTGTGGCTGCCCAGGGCGACGATGCAGGCGCCGGTCAGGGTGGCGATGTCGATCACCGCCTGCGGCTTGAAGCGCTCGGCGTAGGTCAGGGTGTCGCACAGCACCAGGCGGCCTTCGGCGTCGGTGTTGAGGATTTCGACGGTTTGCCCGCTCATGGTGGTGACGATGTCGCCTGGGCGGGTGGCGCCGCCGCTTGGCATGTTTTCGGCGCATGCCAGCAGGCACACCAGGTTGATCGGCAGCTGCAGCTCAAGCACCGTGCGCAGGGTGCCGAACACACTGGCAGCGCCGCACATGTCGTACTTCATCTCGTCCATGCCGGCGCCTGGCTTGAGGCTGATGCCGCCGGTGTCGAAGGTGATGCCCTTGCCGACCAGCACGAACGGCTTGTCGGCCTTCTTGGCGCCCTGGTAATTGAGCACGATCAGGCGTGGCGGCTGGTCACTGCCCTGGCCGACGGCGTAGAACGCGCCCATGCCCAGGTCCTTGATCTTCTTCTCGTCCAGCACCTCGACCTTCAGGCCCTTGTGCGCCTTGCCCAGTTCCTTGGCCTGCTCGGCCAGGAAGCTTGGGTGGCACAGGTTGGGCGGCAGGTTGCCCAGGTCGCGGGTGAAGGCCATGCCGGTGGCAATCGCGCTGGCGTGTTGCACGGCGCGCTCGACTTCGGCCTGGCCGGCCTTGTCAGCCAGCAGGGTGACCTTTTTCAGGGCACGTGGCTCGACCTTTTGGCTTTTGAAGCGGTCGAACACGTACTCGCCGTCCAGCAGGGTCTCGGCCAGCAGGCGGTACTTGCCGTAGTGGGCGTCACGGTTGCTGACGGCGATGTCATCCAGGGCCAGCATTGCGTCGGCGCCGTTCAGGCCCTTGAGCACGCCGGCGACGCTGGCCACCAGTTTGCGCCAGGCACGGTCGCCCAAGGCGTCGTCCTTGCCACAGCCCACCAGCAGCACGCGCTCGGCTTTCAGGCCTGGCAGGCTGTGCAGCAACAGGGTCTGGCCCGGCTTGCCGGCCAGGTCGCCGCGCTTGAGCACGGCGCTGATGGCGCCTTCGCAGGCTTGGTCGACAGCCTTGGCAACTGCGCCGAGCTTGCGGTTTTCACCTACTGCGATGACCAGAGTGGCGGTTTTTACGGATGCAGCAGCTACGCTTTTTACAACCAGTTCCATGTCAGGATCCCCGAATGATCGATACGAATGGCGCTGTGTGTTCCAGCGCTCTGCGCGGGCCTGGCCGCGTCGTCGCGCGCCAGCGGAAAAGCTGCCAGTTTGAGCCTGCGGCAAGCGTGCTGACAACCCCGTCATGCACGTTAACGCGCGGCCAAGTGACAGGGGCGGTCAATCACAGGATAATGCGCGCACTTTACATGGAGGTTCGCCTTTGGCGAACCGGCATCGGTCTAGGCTGTAGCAAGTCATTGTCTGGCGCCATTGCATGGCAGTCCGCCCTGACAACCCAGGAGTGTCTGGTTTGATCGTCTTTCGTTATCTGTCCCGCGAGGTCCTGGTGACCTTGAGCGCCGTCAGCGCTGTGCTGCTGGTGATCATCATGAGCGGGCGCTTCATCAAGTACCTGGCCCAGGCTGCCCAGGGCGTGCTCGACCCGGGCGTGCTGTTCCTGATCATGGGCTTCCGTCTGCCAGGCTTCCTGCAACTGATCCTGCCGCTGGGGCTGTTCCTCGGCATTCTCCTGGCTTACGGGCGCCTGTACCTGGAAAGCGAGATGACCGTGCTCTCGGCCACCGGCATGAGCCAGCAGCGCTTGCTGGGCATGACCATGGCGCCGGCGGCGCTGGTTGCCCTGCTGGTCGCCTGGCTGAGCCTGAGCCTGGCGCCGCTGGGCGTGGCTCAGGTGCAGCAGATCATCAGCCAGCAGGATGCCCTGACCGAGTTCGATACCCTGGTGCCGGGCCGCTTCCAGACCCTGCGCGACGGTTCGCGGGTGACCTACACCGAACAGCTGTCGGATGATCGCGTCAACCTGGGCGGCGTGTTCATCTCCGAGAAGCGCTTCAACCAGGACAAGACCAAGGACCGCGCCCCCTCGGTACTGGTCGCCGAAAAAGGCCACCAGGAAATCCAGGCCGACGGCAACCGCTACCTGGTACTGGAAAACGGCTACCGCTATGACGGCAACCCGGGCCAGGCCGACTACCGCGCCATCAAGTACGACACCTACGGTGTACTGCTGCCCAAGCCGGAAGTCAGCGAGGAAGTGACCGAACGCGAAGCCATCCCGACCCTGGATCTGTTCGGCAAGACCGACCTGCGTGAGCGCGCCGAGCTGCAATGGCGGCTGTCGCTGCCCATCCTGGTGTTCGTCGTTACCCTGCTGGCAGTACCGCTGTCCCGGGCCAACCCGCGCCAGGGCCGGTTCCTCAAGCTGTTGCCGGCAATTCTCCTGTACATGGCCTACCTGACAATGCTGATTTCCGTACGCGGCGCCCTCGAGAAGGGCAAACTGCCGATCGCCCTGGGCATGTGGTGGGTCCACGGCCTGTTCCTGCTGATCGGCCTGGGCCTGATGTACTGGGAACCCCTGCGCCTGAAACGCGCCGCCCGTCGTGCGGAGGTGGCCCATGGCTAAGCTTGACCGCTACATCGGCCAGAGCGTGCTGATGGCAATTCTGGCGGTGCTGGGCATCATTCTCGGCCTGGCCTCGCTGTTCGCGTTCATCGACGAGATGAGCGACCTGAGTGACACCTACACGCTGATGGAGGCGGTCAACTTCGTTCTGCTGACCGCCCCGCGACGGCTGTACGACATGCTGCCCATGGCGGCCCTGATCGGCTGCCTGATCGGCCTGGGCAGCCTGGCCAGCAGCAGCGAGCTGACCATCATGCGTGCCGCCGGGGTTTCCATCGGCCGCATCGTCTGGGCGGTGATGAAGCCGATGCTGGTGCTGATGCTGGTCGGCCTGCTGATCGGCGAATACGTGGCCCCGGTGACCGAGAACAAGGCCCAGGCCGATCGTTCCCTGGCCCAGGGCGGTGGTGAAGCGCAGAGCTCCAAGCGCGGCATGTGGCACCGCCAAGGTGAGGAATTCGTGCACATCAACGCCGTGCAGCCCAACGGCCTGCTGCTGGGCGTGACCCGCTACCGCTTTGACAGCGAGCGCAAGATCGTTACCTCGAGCTTCGCCCGGCGTGCCCAGTACAATGACGATCACTGGATGCTCAGCGATGTCAGCACCACGTTCTTCCGCGGTGACCACACCGAAGTGGTGAAGGCGCCCGACGAGCGCTGGGATGTTTCGCTTACCCCGCAGTTGCTGAACACCGTGATCCTCGCCCCTGAATCGCTGTCGATCACCGGGCTGTGGGACTACATTCACTACCTGTCCGACCAGGGCCTGAACAATGCCCGTTACTGGCTGGCGTTCTGGACCAAGGTGCTGCAGCCGATGGTGACCGCTGCGCTGGTGCTGATGGCGATTTCCTTCATCTTCGGCCCGCTGCGTTCGGTAACGCTCGGCCAGCGCGTGTTCACCGGCGTGCTGGTGGGCTTTGTGTTCCGCATTGCCCAGGACCTGCTGGGGCCATCGAGCCAGGTGTTCGGCTTCCCGCCGCTGCTGGCGGTGGTGATACCGGCGGGGGTCTGTGCCCTGGCCGGTGTCTGGCTGTTGCGCCGGGCAGGTTGATTGCCTTAGCGGTACAAAATAGCCGACCTCAGGGTCGGCTTTTTTGTGGCTGATGCCCTATCGCCGGAGCAGGCAACACAAGGCTCAAGTCACTTCTTCTGCTTCGGCACCCGCACCAGCTGGCTTTCCGAATAGATGTCATGCCATCCGCGCTTGCGCTTGTCGATCAACGCCCAGAAAAACCCCAGCCCCAGGCATAGCCACGAGGCGATCGACACCACGAAGCGCAACAGTGCCTGCCACAGGCTGATCGCCGAGCCATCGGCATTCTGCACCCGCACGCCCCACACCTGCATGCCCAGGGTCTGCCCGCCGTGGGTCCAGAACTTGGCAAAGAAGCCGAACAAGGCGAACAGCAGCACCGTCGATAGCAGCGGGTCACCATCCAGTGCGCCAGCCTCGGTCAGCTCGCGCATGCGCGCTTCGCCAATGATTGCCATCTGGATCAGCTTGTAGGCGCCGGCGGTAACGATCAGCAGCGCAGTACATAGCAGGAAATCGTAGAACATCGCAGCCAGACGCCGGCCAAGGCCAACGGGCGGGAATTCACCCTGCGGGAGAAGGTGACGGGTAGGCATATGCGTGGCAGCTCCGAATGGCAAAGGCTCATTCTATGGAATTGCAGGCATAAAAAAGCCCCTGCGGGTCAACGCAGGGGCTCTTTTTCGAAGATTATCAGGCTTCTGCCTGGACTTCGTCAGCCTGCATGCCTTTTTGGCCCTGCACGGCAACGAAGGTCACTTTCTGGCCTTCTTTCAGGCTTTTGAAGCCGTTGCCCTGGATAGCGCGGAAGTGCACGAACAGATCCGGACCGCTTTCTGGAGTGATGAAGCCGTAACCTTTCTCGTCGTTAAACCACTTGACGGTACCGTTCAGACGCTCAGCCATTGTCTTGTTTCCTACGAAGCTTAAATTTTGATGACAGTTTCTTTTGCATTTATTGTAGGCAAAAGATTACTGGGCTGGGTTGCAGGAAAGTAAGAGACGGCGAACGGGTTGTAGCAGATCGCGGCTACTGGCCCAGGTCACGAACTGTTGCGACCCATGCAAACACAGTGCAGTGACTCTACGCCAACTCCCGAGCGAAAAACAAGCCCTTGGTCGTATGGAAAACCGGCCGTTTACCGATAACCGACCGAATGGTCGGAAACGGCATGGCGCCTGGCCTGGCGCCATGTTCAAAAGTTATTGGGCAGGTTCGAAAACGAATATGTCCAAGCTGCCCGATAACCTTCACAAAACAGTTTCAACCACGGTAGTAACGTTGTGCCACGAAAGGCATTTTACTGACTTTCAAGGCCACCTTCTTGCCGCGCACCACTGCATACAACGGGGTGTCGAGTGCGGTATGTTCGCTATCGATATACCCCATTGCGACAGGCGCGCCGAGTGTCGGACCAAAACCGCCACTGCACACTTTGCCTACAGGTTTATCGTTTGCGTCGACGATGTCTGCACCTTCACGCACGGGCGTACGTTCCTGCGGCAACAGCCCGACGCGCTTGCGCGCCACTCCGTCGCGTTGATGGGCGAAGATGGCTTCGGCCCCCGGGAAGCCTGCGGCACGTGCACCGTCGGCACGGCGCACCTTGGAAACCGCCCACAGCAGGCTGGCTTCGACCGGCGTGGTCTCGCTGTTCATGTCGTGGCCATACAGGCACAGGCCGGCTTCCAGGCGCAGCGAGTCGCGTGCACCCAGGCCGATCGGCTGTACTTGCGGATCGGCCAGCAGGCCGCGGGCCAAGGCTTCTGCTGCGTTGACGGGTACCGAGATCTCGTAGCCGTCTTCGCCGGTGTAGCCCGAACGGCTGACATAGCATTCCTCACCCAGCAGTTTGATCGGGCGCAACTGCATGAAGGTCATGCCCGCGACTTCCGGGGCCAGGCGCTCCAGCACCTTGACCGCTGCCGGGCCTTGCAGGGCCAGCAGGGCACGTTGCTCGAACAGCGGCTGGACGTCGCAACGTTTGCCGATGTGCTGTTGCAGGTGGGCCAGGTCCTGGTCCTTGCAGGCCGCGTTGACCACCAGGAACAGGGTGTCGTCGCCCAGGTTGGCAACCATCAGGTCGTCGAGGATGCCGCCTTGTTCATTGGTGAACATGGCATAGCGCTGCATGCCCACCGGCAGGTCGATGATATCTACCGGTACCAGGCTTTCCAGGGCCCTGGCAGCATCGCAGCCGCGCAGCATGATCTGGCCCATGTGCGAGACATCGAACAGGCCGGCCTGCTCGCGGGTGTGCAGGTGTTCCTTGAGCACGCCCAACGGGTACTGCACCGGCATGTCGTAGCCGGCGAACGGCACCATGCGTGCACCCAGTTCCAGGTGCAGGGCGTGCAGCGGGGTCTTGAGCAGTGTTTCGGACATCGGTGACTCCTTGCTGTTGTTGTCGGGTCAACATTCGATGATGTTGACGGCCAGGCCGCCGCGGGCGGTCTCTTTGTATTTGCTTTTCATGTCGGCGCCGGTCTGGCGCATGGTGCGGATGACCTTGTCGAGCGACACAAAGTGCTGCCCGTCGCCGCGCAAGGCCATGCGCACCGCGTTGATGGCCTTTACCGAGCCCATGGCGTTGCGCTCGATGCAAGGCACCTGGACCAGCCCGCCAATCGGATCGCAGGTCAGGCCCAGGTTGTGTTCCATGCCGATCTCGGCGGCGTTTTCCACCTGCTGTACGCTGCCACCCATCACCTCGCACAGGGCCCCGGCGGCCATCGAGCAGGCCACGCCGACCTCGCCCTGGCAGCCCACTTCGGCGCCGGAGATGGAGGCGTTTTCCTTGTACAGGATGCCGATCGCCGCAGCGGTAAGCAGAAAGCGCACCACCCCGTCATCGCTGGCAGCCGGCACGAAGCGCATGTAGTAGTGCAGCACTGCCGGGACGATGCCGGCCGCGCCGTTGGTGGGTGCGGTGACTACGCGCCCGCCGTAGGCGTTTTCTTCGTTGACCGCCAAGGCGTAGAGGTTGACCCAGTCGAGCACCGAAAGGGCATCGCGCAGGCTGGCCTCCGGGTGACGGCTAAGCTGGCGATACAGCGCTGGGGCGCGGCGTTTGACCTTGAGCCCGCCGGGCAGGATGCCTTCATGCTGGCAGCCGGCTTCGACGCAGTCCTGCATCACCTGCCAGATGTGCAGCAGGCCCTCGCGGGTTTGCGCCTCCGGGCGCCAAGCGGCTTCGTTGGCCAACATCACCTGGCTGACCGAGAGGTTTTGCGCGGAGCAATGGCCGAGCAGTTCCCTGGCGGTCTTGAACGGGTAGGCCAGCACCGTGCTGTCCTCGACGATGCGGTCGTGGCCGGCGGCATCCTCGTCAACCACGAAGCCGCCGCCCACCGAGTAGTACTCGCGGCTGCGGATTTGCAGGCCGGCGTCATCGAAGGCGCGGAAGATCATGCCGTTGGGGTGATAGGCCAGCGGCTTGCGGATCATCGCCAGGTGCTGTTTTTCGTTGAAAGCGATGCTGTGCTCGCCCAGCAGGTTGATGCGACCGCTGTCGCGGATGGCCTGCAGGCGGGCGGGGATGGCGTCGGTATCGACCGTGTCAGGGTGTTCCCCCTCAAGGCCCAGCAGCACGGCCTTGTCGCTGCCGTGGCCCTTGCCGGTGGCGCCCAGCGAGCCATACAGCTCGGCCTTGACGGTGACAGTGCGGTCGAGCAGGCCATCACGGCGCAACCCTTCGGCGAAGCGCGCAGCAGCGCGCATCGGGCCGACCGTGTGGGAGCTGGAGGGGCCGATGCCGATCTTGAACAGGTCGAAGACGCTCAGTGACATTGCTCGTTCCCTCCAGAAGGTAAAGGCGAGTGCTGCGCACTCGATCGCCGGCAAGCCAGCTCCCACAGGTAATGCACAACCCTTTGCAGCAGTGGAGCCCTTGTGGGAGCTGGCTTGCCGGCGATGAGGCCAGTGCGTCGAATCAGGCGTCCTGATAGCTCTCGATCGACGGGCAGGCGCACACCAGGTTGCGGTCGCCGAACACGTTGTCGACCCGGCCAACCGGCGGCCAGTACTTGCTTTCGACCAGGCTCGCCAGCGGGTACACCGCTTGCTCGCGGCTGTAGCCGTGGGTCCATTCGCCAACCAGCTCGGCCGCGGTGTGCGGGGCGTTTTTCAGCGGGTTGTCGTCCTTGTCCAGGCTACCGTTCTCCACGGCGCGAATTTCTTCGCGGATCTGGATCATTGCATCACAGAAGCGGTCCAGTTCTTCCTTGGCCTCGCTTTCGGTCGGTTCGATCATCAGCGTGCCGGCCACCGGGAACGACATGGTCGGAGCATGGAAACCGAAGTCGATCAGGCGCTTGGCCACGTCGTCGACGCTGATACCGCTGGTGTCCTTCAGCGGGCGCAGGTCGAGGATGCACTCGTGGGCCACCAGGCCATTGCCGCCGGTATACAGAACAGGATAGTGCTCTTCCAGGCGGCGGGCGATGTAGTTGGCGTTGAGGATTGCCATCTGCGAAGCACGCTTGAGGCCGGCACCGCCCATCATGCGAATGTACATCCAGGTGATCGGCAGGATGCTGGCGCTGCCGAACGGCGCGGCACACACCGCACCGGTGGTGTTTTCCAGCTGCGCATGGCCGGGCAGGAACGGCGCCAGGTGCGATTTGACGCCAATCGGGCCGACGCCCGGGCCGCCGCCACCGTGGGGGATGCAGAAGGTCTTGTGCAGGTTCAGGTGGGAAACATCGCCGCCGAACTTGCCCGGGGCGCACAGGCCGACCATGGCGTTCATGTTGGCGCCGTCGATGTACACCTGGCCACCGTTGTCATGGATGATCGCGCAGATCTCGCCGATCGCTTCCTCGAACACGCCGTGGGTCGACGGGTAGGTGATCATGATCGCGGCCAGGCGCTCGCGATGTTCGATGGCCTTGGCGCGCAGGTCCTCGACATCGACGTTGCCGCGGGCGTCACAGGCGGTGACGACTACGCGCATGCCGGCCATGTGCGCGGTCGCCGGGTTGGTGCCGTGGGCGGAGGACGGGATCAGGCAGATGTCACGGTGCGCCTCGCCACGGCTACGGTGGTAGGCACGGATCGCCAGCAGGCCGGCGTACTCGCCCTGGGAGCCGGCGTTGGGCTGCAGCGACACGGCGTCATAACCGGTGGCGGCGCACAGCATGGCCTCCAGCTCGGTGGTCATCTGCAGGTAGCCCTGGCTTTGCTCGGCAGGGGCGAACGGGTGCAGGTTGCCGAATTCGGCCCAGGTAACCGGGATCATTTCGCTGGCGGCGTTCAGCTTCATGGTGCACGAGCCCAGCGGGATCATGCTGCGGTCCAGCGCCAGGTCCTTGTCGGCCAGGCGGCGCAGGTAGCGCATCAGCTCGGTTTCGCTGTGATAGCGGTTGAACACCGGGTGTTCGAGAATGGCCGACTGGCGCAGCAGGGCAGCAGGCAGCAGCGAGCCGGTGCTGGCGGCCAGCGCGGCAAAATCTGGCTGGGCCTGGTCGCCCGCGAACAGCTGCCACAGGGCCTCGACATCCGCCTGGCTGCTGGTTTCGTCCAGCGACAGGCCCAGGTGGCCGGCGTCGACCTGGCGCAGGTTGATGCCTTGGGCGCGTGCCTGGTCATGCAGGCCGGCAGTGGAACTGCCGGTGGCCAGGGTCAGGGTGTCGAAGGCGCTGGCGCCCACCAGCTGCACGCCCAGCGTGTTCAGGCCGGCGGCGAGGATAGCGGTCAGGGCATGGGTACGTTCGGCGATGCGCTTGAGGCCGGCCGGGCCGTGATAGACGGCGAACATGCTGGCGATGTTGGCCAGCAGTACCTGGGCGGTGCAAATGTTGCTAGTGGCCTTTTCGCGGCGGATATGCTGCTCGCGGGTTTGCATGGCCAGGCGCAGCGCGGTCTTGCCGAAGCGGTCGATAGAAACGCCCACCAGGCGGCCCGGCATGTCCCGCTTGAACGCGTCACGGGTGGCGAAGTAGGCCGCGTGCGGGCCACCGAAGCCCAGTGGCACGCCGAAGCGCTGGGCGCTGCCGATGGCCACGTCGGCGTCGAACTCGCCCGGCGGGGTCAGCAGGGTCAGGGCCAGCAGGTCGGCGGCGACGGCGACCAAGGCATTGGCGGCGTGGAAGCGCTGCACCACGTCGCGGTAGTCGAACACTTCACCGTTGCTGGCCGGGTACTGCAGCAGGGCGCCGAAGAAGGCGCTGACATCACCCAGTTCGCGCTCGTCGCCGACCACGATCTCGATACCCAGCGGCTCGGCACGGGTGCGCAGCACATCAAGGGTTTGCGGGTGGCAATGCACCGAGGCGAAGAAGGCGTGGCTGGTCTTGTTCTTCGACAGCCGCTTGCAGAAGGTCATGGCCTCGGCCGCTGCAGTGGCTTCGTCGAGCAGCGAGGCGTTGGCGATCGGCAGGCCGGTCAGGTCGCTGATCAGGGTCTGGAAGTTCAGCAGTGCTTCCAGGCGGCCCTGGGAAATTTCTGGCTGGTACGGGGTGTAGGCGGTGTACCAGGCCGGGTTCTCCAGCAGGTTGCGCAGGATCGGTGCCGGGGTGTGGGTGTTGTAGTAGCCCTGGCCGATGTAGCTCTTGAACAGCTGGTTGTTGCCGGCGATGGCCTTGAGCGCGGCAAGCGCGTCGGCTTCACTTTGGCCGTCATGCGAGCCAAGCACGCTGGTGCCCTTGATGCTGTCGGGGATGACTGCGGCGGTCATGGCTTCCAGCGAGTCGAAGCCCAGTGCTGCGAGCATGGCCTGCTCGTCAGCGGCGCGCGGGCCGATGTGACGGGCGATGAACTCGTTGGCGGTGCCGAGGTTGGTGGTCATGGCAGGGTTCCTCAGGCGTCGTCGTTGGCTTTGATCAGGCGGTCGTAGGCGTCCTGGTCGAGCAGGGCGGTCACTTCGCTCATGTCGGCCGGGTTGAAGCGGAAGAACCAGCCTTCGCCCATCGGGTCTTCGTTGACCAGTTCCGGGCTGTTTTCGAGCTGCCCGTTGACTTCGACCACTTCGCCGGTCAGGGGCATGTACACCCCGCTTGCAGCCTTCACCGATTCGACGGTGGAGGCTTCGCTGCCTTTCTCATACTGCTGCAACTCGGGCAGTTGCACGAAAACCACATCGCCAAGGGCGTTCTGGGCGTAGGCGGTGATGCCCACGGTGACGCTGCCATCGGCTTCGACGCGCAGCCATTCGTGATCTTCAGTGAAACGCAACTCGCTCATGGGGAATCCTCGGGAAGCAGGGCGTTGGGCGCGGTGGCTCCGCGCTCTTGGGTTGATAATCTACTAGCAAGAACACGGCCAATCTTGAAAAACCCATATAAAACAATTGGATAGGTATTTCCCATGTTCGCTTCGTGGTTTTTCTGGAACGAAAACGCTACGCAAGGGCAGCAGATGAAAAGGGTTTGGGGATCAAACCCTTGCGCGGGCGCATTCGAACGAGCTTGTATCGATTTCGGTACGGTGTATTAAAATCGATACGCTGCGTTGAATTCGGGCAAGTACGCTGCTTGAAACAGTCCTGACAACTCGCAGCATTACTGTGCTCTTTCTCCTATTTAATGTCGCTAAATCAACTATTTGTGTCACCTGCACGATAGTTTTCAAATGGCTGAACTAAGTATTTGCCTTCAGCGATGTGTTTGCCCGCTGGCGCTCACCAAAATAGCCCCCCTTCAATTTGCACCGCCCGCCACCACGCGCTGGTCAGGAAGTTGGCCAGGACGTCTGTCGGCCAGGCAGGTGGCTGGCTGCCGGGCTTATGCAAACAACACCGAATACCAGGAAAGGAAAGTGTCATGGGAATGACGAGGCGTAATCTATTGATCGGCGGCGGCGTCGCGGCTGTCGTGGCAGGCGCGGGAATCCTTACCCCCTTGCTGACCCGCGAAGGCAGGTTGATCCCTGGCAAACCGCGGTTTGGCTATGTCGAAGGCACCGAGGGCGCACTCCCCAAACAGGCAGATGTGGTCGTTGTAGGGGCGGGCATTCTGGGGCTGATGACGGCAATCAATCTGGTCGAGCGCGGCCTCTCGGTAGTTGTTGTTGAAAAAGGTGAAATTGCCGGTGAGCAGTCCTGCCGGTTCTATGGCCAGGTCATGACCTACAAGATGCCGGATGCAACTTTCCAGTTGCACCATCTTGCCAAACAACGCTGGCGAGAAATGAATGCCAAAGTGGGTGCAGATACCAGTTATCGCACACAAGGCCGGGTTGAAGTGCCCTTCGATGAAGAAGATCTGGAAGGCGTCAGAAAGTGGATTGATGTCAAAACCCGCGAAGTTGCAGCAGATATACCGTTCAATACGCGCATCATTCAAGGCAATGAACTTGAACAGCGCCTGCGTGGTGCAGCATCGCGCTGGACGGTGGCAGGCTTCGAGGAAGATTCCGGTAGCCTGGATGCCGAGCGCGCATCGTTTGTGATGGCGGAATACGCCAGGAAAGCGGGTGTGCGTATCTACACTCACTGCGCCGCGAGGGGCCTGGAAACCCAGGCAGGAGCCATCTCTGACGTGGTGACCGAGAAGGGCGCCATCCGCACTTCGCGTGTGATAGTGGCCGGCGGCGCGTGGTCGAGGTTGTTCATGCAGAACCTGGGCGTCGATGTGCCTACCTTGCCCGCTTACCAGTCCCAGCAGATCATCAGTGCGGCGCCCCGTGCGCCTGGCGGCAACGTTGCGTTGCCAGGGAATATCTACTTCCGCGAGCAGGCCGACGGTACCTATGCCACCTCGCCGCGCGTCGTGGTTGCCCCCGTGGTGAAAGAGTCGTTCATGTACGGCTACAAGTACCTGCCCTTGCTGGCCATCCCTGACTTCCCGGTGCACATCTCGCTCAACAAGCAGCTGATTGATTCGTTCATCCAGCCCACGCACTGGAAACTGGACGAGGTTTCGCCTTTCGAGAAAAACCGGTTGATGACAGCGGCCCCGGACCTGCCGGAGCTGAATGCGTCTTTGGCAAAACTCAAGGTCGAATTCCCGGCTTTCAGCGATGCAAAACTGATCGATCAGTGGAGCGGTGCGATGGCCATCGCACCGGATGAGAACCCCATCATTTCGCAGGTCAAGGAGTACCCCGGCCTGGTTCTCAATACCGCAACCGGGTGGGGGATGACGGAGAGCCCGGTGTCGTCCGAACTGTCGGCGGACTTGCTGCTTGGCAAAGCGCCTGTGCTGGACCCGAAACCGTTCAGCCTGTATCGATTCTAAGCACACCTGGCGCAATGGAATGACCCGTGCACGCATCGACGATGCGTGCATATTTTTGGCAATCATCAGGAGAACAGTATGAAAGTCGCTTTCAAGACTGCAGCAGCAATGGCCGTGGCACTCGCAGGTGCCGCAAGCGTGCAGGCACAAGACATCGTGCGCCATGGCGCCGGCAGTTTCCCTATTTCGTCGGCAGTAGAGGTTCCTGCAGGGAAGACGGTCGTCTACCTGAGTGGTTCCGTCCCGACGGTCATCTATCCTGATGCGCCCAAGGGTTCGCTGGAAGCCTATGGAGATACCAAGGCACAAACCATCAATGTGCTGCAGAACATTCAGCAGCAATTGAAAGACCTGGGCCTTGGCCTTGCCGACGTGGTGAAGATGCAGGTATTCCTGGTGGGCGGGCCGGAGAACGGCGGGAAGATGGACTTCGACGGATTCATGGCTGGCTATACCCAGTTCTTCGGACCAACCGCCAAGCAGCCGGTCCTTCCTGCGCGCTCGGCGTTCCAGATCGCCGGCCTGGCCGACCCTGCCTGGCGTGTCGAAATCGAAGTTACCGCAGTTCGTCCCTGAACCAGGCTGCCCGCCAGCCCTGGGCTAGCCATGCCCGGGGCTGGCAGCTGTTTCCCGTACAGCCGGCTGGCGTAGGAAGAGCCTGAATAACGACCGGGTTATTCCAACTACAGTCAGCCTTTACCCGGTATTCCATATTTGCGAAGGCGCTGGGCGATGGCGGTATGCGAAGTTTGCAGGCGCCCGGCTAGTTGCCGGGTCGAGGGATAGCTGGCATATAACCGCTGCAACAGCTCACGTTCGAAATCGCCCACGGCTTGCTCCAGGCTGGCCACTTCGCCATCTTGCCCGCGCGCTACCGAGGTGCCGGCGATGTCCAGGTCGCCGATGTCCACCAGGTTGCCCTCGCAGATGGCGGCCGCGCGGAAAATCACGTTTTGCAGCTGGCGCACATTGCCCGGCCAGGGGTTGGCCAGCAGTGCCGAATGGGTGGCCGGGGTCAACCGGCAAGCTGGGCGCTGGATCTGCGTGCAGGCCTGCTGCATGAAGAAGTGCGCCAGCATCAGGATGTCCTGGCCACGGTCGCGTAGCGGCGGTACCTGCAGGTTGAGCACGTTGAGGCGGTAGAACAGGTCTTCGCGGAAGCTGCCTTCGGCAACCATGCGCTCCAGATCGCGGTGGGTGGCGCTGATGATGCGCACATCCACCTTCACTTCGCGGTCGCCGCCCACCCGGCGGAAGCTGCCATCGCTGAGAAAACGCAGCAGCTTGGCCTGCAGGTACGGCGACATTTCGCCAATTTCATCGAGGAACACCGTGCCCTGGTTGGCCAGCTCCATCAGCCCGGGCTTGCCACCGCGCTGTGCACCGGTGAAGGCGCCGGGGGCGTAGCCGAACAGCTCGCTCTCGGCCAGGCTTTCGGGCAATGCAGCACAGTTCAGGGCCAGGAACGGTGCCGAGTGACGGCTGCTGATGGCATGGCAGGCACGGGCCACCAGCTCTTTGCCGGTGCCGGTTTCACCATGCACCAGCAGCGGTGCGTCCAGTGCCGCCACGCGCAGGGCGCGGGCTTTGAGGGTGCGGATGGCCGGCGACTCACCGAGCAAGGCATCGAAACCTTCGGCGTGGTCGTGGTGCAGGGCCGACAGGCGTTCACCCATGCGGGTCGGCGGGTACAGCGTCAGCAGGCCACCGGCGTTGGTGATCGGCATGGCGTCCAGCAACAGGCTTTGGCCGTTCAGTTGCATCTCACGCATCGGCAGGTGGAAATTGTTGTCCAGCAGCGCTTGCAGCAGCGCCGGGTCGTCGAACAGCTCGCCCACCGAACGCCCGGCTGATTCGCGGCCGCACAGTTCGATCAGCGCCGGGTTGGCCAGCAGTACCTTGCCAGCGCTGTCTACCGCCAGTACCGGGTCGCTCATGGCGGCAAGCAGGGCATCGAGCTGCAGGTGACGGCGCTGGCCGGGGAGGATGTCGACCACGTCCACCGACTGCACGCCATGTACTTCGAACAGTGCGTCGTGCAGCTCTTCAAGTACGGCGGGGCTGAGGGTCGGGGCGTCGATGTAGACGTTCGGCGGGACCATCTCCACGGCGTCCAGATTGAGGTGGCGGGCACCGAGCAGGGCAAGGACTTCCTGGGTGATGCCGACGCGGTCGATGAAGCTGACGTGGATGCGCATGGGTACGGTGAAGTGGTGGCCAGGGAGGGCGGTAGTATGCCTTAACAGCGCTGGTGACGCTTTGCGGCCCTATCACGACACAAGGCCGCTCCTACAGGCTGCGCGCCGGTTTCAAGCGTCGCGCTATATCTGTAGGAGCGGCCTTGTGTCGCGAAGGGCTGCAAAGCAGCCCCCGATTCTGGTGCTCACTCCAGATGTTCTGGCTTGATCGGGTCACCGGATTTCACATCCAGCTTGGTGCGAATGTCTTCGAACATCAGGTCATAGATCTTGTGCGGTGAACCAAGGGTTTCGAATTTCTTTGGTGGCGCCAGATGGGCCTGGGCCTTGCGGCTCAGCACCATCAGGAAACTGGGCAACACCTGATCCTTGGGCAGGAAAAACTTTTCGTCCACCGGCTTGCCTTCGATGCTGCCATGCATGTGAAACTGAATGCCACGTCCTTCCCTGGGATCCTGCGCCGCTTCGTACTGAATGTTGAGGTCGTAGCTGTGGTCGCTGCTGTTCAGCGCAGTGCGCTCGATGTGTACATGACCGGACTGGTACTGGGCCATGGCAGGCTCCTTTGGAAGGTCGAAAACGGCGGGCCACGCAGGCCCGCCCGCTGCATTCAACGGTAGCTTATCCCCGGCTTCGCGGTGGAAACCCGGGTGCCGGCAGTGCCCTTGACGATATCCTCGATGTTTTCCAGCGAGCTGATAACCGCCACCTTGCCGGTGTTGCGGGCAAAGTCGCAGGCGGCCTGCACCTTCGGCCCCATAGAGCCTGCGGCGAAGCCCAGCTTCTCCAGCTCGTCGGGATGCGCCTGGGCGATGGCCTTCTGCGTCGGCTTGCCGAAATCAATGTACGCCGCATCCACATCCGTGGCGATTACCAGAAGGTCGGCATCCAGCTGCTCTGCGAGCAAGGCCGAGCACAGGTCCTTGTCGATCACCGCCTCGATGCCTTTGAGTTTGCGGTTTTCATCGTACATGGTGGGGATGCCGCCGCCGCCGGCGCAAATCACGATGCTGCTCTTCTCCAGCAGCCACTTGATCGGGCGGATCTCGAAGATGCGCTTGGGTTTGGGGCTGGCCACCACGCGGCGATACTTGTCGCCGTCTGCCTTGACCACCCAGCCTTTTTCCTTGGCCAGGCGCTCGGCCTCTTCCTTGCCGTAGACCGGGCCGATGAACTTGGTCGGGTCCTTGAACGCGGGGTCGTTGGCGTCCACTTCCACCTGGGTCAAAAGCGTGGCGAACGGCACTTCGAAAGCCAGCAGGTTGCCCAGTTCCTGTTCGATCATGTAGCCGATCATGCCCTCGGTTTCTGCACCCAGCACGTCCAGCGGGTAGGCCTCGTCGGGCTTGTACGACATGCCCTGCAGCGACAGCAAGCCGACTTGCGGACCGTTGCCGTGGGCGATGACCAGTTCGTTGCCAGGATGGATCTTGGCGATCTGTTCGGTGGCGGTGCGGATATTGGCGCGCTGGTTGTCAGCGGTCATCGGCTCGCCGCGACGCAGCAGGGCGTTGCCGCCCAATGCAACAACGATACGCATGAGGAATGTCCTTTAACGAAAGAGGGAGCGCTGCTCTGGACCGGATATCACAGCCCCCTTGTGGGAGCGGGTTTACCCGCGAAGGCGTCAGCCCAGGGTTAAGGTGCTGGTGCTGCCGACGCATTCGCGGGTGAACCCGCTCCCACAGGGGATCGTAGTCGCCCGGCCTGGCGAGTCAGCCCTTACAAGTCAGCCAGCGTCGATACCAGGATCGCCTTGATCGTGTGCATGCGGTTTTCCGCCTGCTCGAAAGCAATGCAGGCCGGCGACTCGAACACGTCGTCGGTCACTTCGATGCCGTTGGCCAGGTCCGGATATTGCTCGGCAATCTGCTTGCCGACCTTGGTGTCGGAGTTGTGGAACGCCGGCAGGCAGTGCATGAACTTGGTGCGTGGGTTGCCGGTCGACTTCATCAGCTCGGCGTTCACCTGGTACGGCTTGAGCTGCTTGATGCGCTCGCCCCAGGCCTCGATCGGCTCACCCATCGATACCCACACGTCGGTGTGCACGAAGTCCACGCCCTTGACGGCGGCTTTCGGGTCTTCGGTGAGGGTTATGCGCGCGCCGCTTTCTTCGGCGTACTTCTGGCAGCGCTCGACCAGGTCGTCGTGCGGCCACAGCGCCTTGGGCGCGGCAATGCGCACGTCCATGCCCAGCTTGGCGCCGATCAGCAGCAGCGAGTTGCCCATGTTGTTGCGCGCGTCGCCCAGGTAGGCGTAGCTGATGTCGTGCAGCGGCTTGTCGCTGTGCTCACGCATGGTCAGCACGTCGGCGATCATCTGGGTGGGGTGGTATTCGTCGGTCAGGCCGTTGAACACCGGTACACCGGCGAACTTTGCCAGCTCTTCGACGATTTCCTGCTTGAAGCCACGGTATTCGATGGCGTCGTACATGCGCCCGAGTACGCGGGCGGTGTCCTTCATGCTTTCCTTGTGGCCGATCTGCGACGAGTTGGGGTCGATGTAGGTGACGTTGGCGCCTTGGTCATAGGCCGCCACTTCGAAGGCACAGCGGGTACGGGTGGAGGTTTTTTCGAAGATCAGGGCAATATTGTTGCCTTTCAGGTGCTGCTGCTCGGTCCCGGTGTACTTGGCGCGCTTGAGATCGCGGGACAGGTCCAGCAGGTAGCGCAGCTCGCGGGTGGTGTGGTGCTCCAGGCTGAGCAGGTTGCGGTTGTGAATATTGAACGCCATGACATTTCTCCTTGAGTTTGGTGAACACACCGGCCGCGGCTTTGTGAGCGCGGCCGGGGGCAATGGTCGTTAGTAGTCGACAGGGTCGCGCACGATCGGGCAGGTCATGCAGTGGCCGCCGCCGCGGCCCCGGCCCAGTTCGCCGGCGCTGATGGTGATCACCTCGATACCGGCCTTGCGCAGCAGGGTGTTGGTGTAGGTGTTGCGGTCGTAGCCAATGACCACCCCTGGCTCGATGGCAACCACGTTGTTGCCGTCATCCCACTGTTCGCGCTCGGCGGCAAAGCTGTTGCCGCCGGTCTCGACCACGCGCAGGGTGACGCCAAGCTGCTCGCCCACTACCTCGATGAACGATTTGTTGATGCGGCGTACATCCATGCCGTACGGCTTGCCCTCGTCCGGGCGAATGATGAACGGTACGATCTCTTTCACCACTTCCGGGAAGACCGTGACCAGGTCGCGGTCGCAGAAGCTGAACACGGTGTCCAGATGCATCGCGGCGCGAGACTTGGGCAGCCCGGCGACGATCACTTCCTTCACCGCGCCTTTGGCAAACAGGCTCTGCGCCAGCTGGCCGATGGCCTGGCGCGAGGTGCGCTCACCCATGCCGATCAACACGATGCCATTGCCGATCGGCATCACGTCACCGCCTTCAAGGGTGGC
>NZ_JABMCW010000100.1:0-17104 GCF_013179705.1 Pseudomonas sp. CM25
TCGCTGGCAAACCGGAAGTGCCGGGTGTCATGCAGCAGGCCCATGGTGGTGATGCCCAATTCGATCACTTCGAAGAAGCTGGTGTTGACCTGGTCCAGGTAGCAGATGCCCAGATCGAGCTGGTTGCGGCTAAGGCCGTCGATGACCTGTTCCGAGCTCAGCGAACTGAGCTGGAAGTGCAGCTCCGGGTATTTTTCCCGCAGCGGCAGCAGCAGGTGCATGGGGTTGAAACTGGCCAGCGGCACCGTGCCCAGGCGCAGGCTGCCGACCACCTGGCCACGGCAACTGGCGGCTTCGGCCTGCAGGCCGTCGTGGGCGGCCAGCAGGGTGCGGGCCCAGGCCAGAATGCGCTCGCCGGCCTCGGTGAAGCCCTCGAAGCGCTGGCCACGCTTGACCAGTACCAGGTCCAGTTCGTCTTCCAGGTTGCGCAGGCGCATGGACAGCGTCGGCTGGGTGATGTGGCACAGCGCCGCCGCCTGGCCGAAGTGGCGGGTCTGGTCGAGGGCGATGAGGAACTTGAGCTGCTTGATGTCCATGGAGGTGCCTGGCATGCGGGGTGTGTTGACCTTAACCAACTCTGCGGTGGCTGGCCATTGTTTGATGGTGCCTGTGCGTGCCCCGTCGCTGGCAAGCCAGCTCACTCAGGACATTGCCCTCAAGGCCTGCGCCGTACCTGTGGGAGCTGGCTTGCCGGCGATAGGGCCGGTAAAGGCAGCGATAGACCTTGTCGATGAAGCAGTTCGCCATATCGATTGGACGCTTTCAGCCCATGTCTCTAGCGTGGCGCAAATGCCATTCAAGGAGCTACACCGTGCGCGTCCAACCCGATGCGGTCTTCGTCCCGCTGAACATCGCCGTACTGACCGTCAGCGACACCCGTTCCTATGACAACGACACCTCTGGCCAGCTGCTGGCCAGCCGTTCGGTGGAGATCGGCCATCGCCTGGTGGCGCGGGCGCTGCTCAAGGACGACCTGTACAAGATCCGCGCTCAGGTGGCCACCTGGATTGCCGATGAACAGGTGCAGGTGGTGCTGATTACCGGCGGTACCGGCTTTACCGGCCGCGACAGCACGCCGGAGGCGGTCGAGTGCCTGCTGGACAAGCGCATCGACGGTTTTGGCGAGCTGTTCCGGGCGCTGTCGATTCTGGATATCGGCACCTCGACCGTGCAGAGCCGAGCCTTGGCCGGGTTGTCCAACCGCACGCTGGTGTGCTGCCTACCCGGCTCCACCGGGGCATGCCGCACGGCCTGGGAGGGGATTCTGGCGGAGCAGCTGGATGCCCGCCACCGGCCGTGCAACTTCGTCAAGCATCTGATCCCCGGTCAGAATGCGGGTGAGGTGTAGGCTCTGTATGAAAAGTCTTGATACTCGGTGATGCTGCGTTGAAAACAGCCTCGGAATGTTCATTTACAACCCGTAAAGTCGGGCGCGACCCCGGCCGTTCCTCGGCTGTTTTCGCCTTGCCTGATTTTCGTCTCAAGACTTTTCACACAGCGCCTAGTATTGAGTGTCTTGATCAGATTTACATGCCCTTTGCAAAGTTCAGTCATCTGAAAGGGCTTAACTACCTGTGGGTTTGAAGCGGGTTCCAGCATCGAATTCTCGAATAAGCTTCATATAGCTTTGACTGTCCCACTCTGGGCTAATTTGCGATGTCTGAAAATAGGTCTGTTCTAGGCCCGCCTCCCTAAGCCGTAAGTTGGCTAGCTGCCTAAGGAGGTCATTTTGGTTGGCTTTAAAGTACTTGCTCGTTACAATTCCGAGAGGTAATGGTGCTTCCAAGATATGCTCAGCGCGTTCGACAAAGGTTTGAAGAGGGCGATTGAGTCGTTTGCTTCCTGCTATTTTGCCTTCGGCAAATCCCCATTTGGACCCGAAATCTCTGCCGAAGTCAAATCCTGATGCATATCCCTCCTTAAGGCCTTTGTTATACCCAGAAGAATGGCCGGCACTGAATCCTTCTTCATACCCCTGTTGTCGGCCACGCTCAAATGCGGCATCTATTTTTTTAGTATTGGGCTTTATTCGTAGTACATTCTTTTTAAACCATTGCCAGCGCGACATTCCGGAAGGGTCGGTGTAGTTTACCGGGTCGCACCCACAGTAAGCATACCCATTGATATCCCCTTCTGCGAAAGGGCTTCGGTCGTCATAGCTGTTGAATCTCATTGTTGTCGGGTTGAAAGCTCGGCGGCTGCCTAATAAATAGTATCCTGTCACAGCTTGACGCAGTTGGCCGGTAAAGCCGAGTAGTGAGTTGATTTGAAATGGATCGATAAACCCGTATGGGGTGAATGTAAAGTTGTGGTGCTTGGAGTTTATTGAATTGGCTATTGCAGAATTCAGGTGGTCGGTGCTTGGCATGCGGATTTGGGTTGTTGCGTTCTCGGTCATTAGTGCTTTTTCAATAAGTGGCACTTGGTTGTCGCGCATGATGGCGGTATGCTCCTGATTTTGAATAAGCGAGCTTAATGTGTTTCCGTTGTAAAATAGGTGTCGAGAATTTGAGCTGCTCACGGGGGCAGTAAAGGTAAGCTAACCATAAATGACTTCTGGCTGCTTTAAAACTGGTAAAAATGATAGTAGCTTCAAGGTTGAGGTAGATATAAACAGCCTTTTAAATTACTCAGCGCAATACATAGTCCACAGGTAGGAGCACCGAGGGTAGCGGCTCGACACCGAGAGCGGCAAGTACATCCCGCTCCACCGTCCGCACCATGGCATCGGTAGGCAGGTCATTCTCATCCCGCCCGAACGGGTCTTCCAGTTCGTTGCCAATCGCATCCAGCCCGAAGAACGTGTAACCCACGATGGTAGTGAACAGCGGCGCCAGCCAGCCCAGCGGCTCGGCCAGGGCAAATGGCAGCAAAATGCAGAAGATGTAGATGGTGCGGTGCAGCAGCAGGGTGTAGGGAAACGGCAATGGCGTGCCCTTGATCCGCTCGCAAGTGGCCTGCACTTCGGTCAGGCCCACCAGCCGCTGCTCCAGCAGGCTGTAGCGCCAGTCGCTGATGTGCTGTTGAGCCGCCAACTGCGAGCAATGCGCGCCAATCTCTTGCAGGATGCCATCACAGACATTGTGCGGGCTGACGGCTTCGGGTCGTGCCAGCCAAGGGCGGGCAGCCGCCAGGTCATCCTCGTTGCGCAAACGCGCATTCAGCGCATGGGCAAAGCCGCACAGGCTGCGCAGCAGCTCGGTACGCAGGTTCTCGTCGGCAATCACCACGCTTTCGCGTATGAACGAGCGGGTTTCGATAATCAGCTTGCCCCAGGCCTTGCGCCCCTCCCACCAGCGGTCGTAGCAGGCGTTGTTGCGAAAACTCATGAAAATCGACAGCGACAGCCCCAGCAAGGTGAAAGGCGTGGCGCTGACCGGGTAGAAAAACGCCGGGTAGTGGCGCTCGACCAGCACGATCAGCGCCGCCAGCAGTGTGACCATCAGACAGCGCAGGGCGATGCGCTTGACGATCGAACCTTTGAGGGTGAACAGCACGCGCAGCACATCGGGGGTGGGGTGGACGATCATGTCAATCCAGAGGCGGGCGATCAGCCGCCGGTCATGTTCATGAAGCGCAGGATCTGCACGTCGCCACCGACTTCAAAGTGATGACGGTAGGGCTTGAGGTGCAGCGAGTCGCGGATGGCCTTTTCCAGGCGGGCGGGGTTGCCTGGGTGGGCGCGCAGCACCTGTTTCAGGTCTACCGAGTGCTCATTGCCCAGGCACAGCAGCAGGCGGCCTTCGACGGTGAGGCGCACGCGGTTGCAGGTGGCGCAGAAGTTGTGGCTGTGCGGCGAGATGAAGCCGACGCGGGTGTTGGCGGCTTCGGCCAGGCGCCAGTAACGGGCCGGGCCCTGGGACGACTCGGTCGATTCGATCAGGGTGAACTGCTCGGCAAGCAGCGCGCGTACCTCGTCGCTGGAACAGAACGACTCGCCACGCTCATGCTCGCTGATCACCCCCAGCGGCATTTCCTCGATGAAGGTGATGTCCAGCTCGCGGTCGATGGCAAAGCGTACCAGGTCGACCAGTTCGTGGTCGTTGCGGCCCTTCAGCACCACGCAGTTGAGCTTGGTGCGCTGGAAGCCGGCCCGGCGTGCAGCGTCGATGCCGGCGATGACCTGGTGCAGGTCGCCGGTGCGGGTCAGTTGCTTGAAACGTTCGGCATCCAGGCTGTCGAGGCTGATGTTCAGGCGTGATACGCCTGCGTCGAACAGCGGCTGGGCCAGGCGCCCGAGTTGCGAGCCGTTGCTGGTCATGCACAACTCACGCAGGCCGGGCAGGGCAGCGATGCGCCCGCACAGGTCGACGATGCCCTGGCGTACCAGCGGCTCGCCGCCGGTGAGGCGGATCTTGCGGGTGCCGAGGGCGACAAACCGCTCGGCTACCTGGAACAGTTCTTCGAGGCTGAGGATCTGCTGGCGCGGCAGAAACTGCATGTCTTCGGCCATGCAGTACACGCAGCGGAAGTCGCAGCGATCAGTGACCGACATCCGCAGGTAGTCGATTTTCCGGTTGAAGCCGTCGATCAGGGCCCGGCTGTTCTGTTCCACGTTTGCGCTCGGATGGGATGGGTTCAACTCCAAGCTATAACCTGGCTGGCGGGGCGTCAAATTGCTTTGGCCGACTGGGTGATCAATGGCCTCTATCACTTGGCACACAGCCTCTTCGGCGCCGGCAGGCCCATGATCGAAAGCGCTTATCAAACCGTAAGATCTTTCGATTGGACGCCCCACCCCCCGCTCCATACGCTTGCGAAAAGCATCGAAGCGTGAGGATTCATCGCATGAGCCAGGACGAACACATCAGGGACTACAAAGGCGCCGCCGCCGGCTGGGGGGCGCTGAAGAGCGTGACCAAGAGCTGGCTGGGTAGCGAGAACGCCTTCAAGAACCTGCGGGCCATGCTCAAGACCAACCAGAACGGCGGCTTCGACTGCCCCGGCTGCGCCTGGGGCGAGTCGCCGGAAAGCGACATGGTCAAGTTCTGCGAAAACGGCGCCAAGGCGGTCAACTGGGAGGCCACCGGGCGGTCGGTGGACCCGGCATTCTTCGCCAGGTACAGCGTCAGCGCACTGAAGGACCAGAGCGACTACTGGCTCGAATACCAGGGCCGCCTTACCCACCCCATGCGCTACGACGCCGCCACCGACCACTACGTGGAAACCACCTGGCAAGAGGCCTTCGAACTGGTCGCCAGGCACCTGCGTGCGCTGCAGTCGCCGGATGAGGCCGAGTTCTACACCTCCGGCCGGGCCAGCAACGAGGCGGCGTTTCTCTATCAGCTATTCGTACGTGCCTACGGCACCAACAACTTCCCCGATTGCTCGAACATGTGCCACGAAGCAAGCGGCGCGGGCATGTCGGAAACCCTCGGGGTAGGCAAAGGTACCGTGGTGTTCCACGACCTGGAGCTGGCGGACGCGATCTTCGTCATCGGCCAGAACCCCGGCACCAACCACCCGCGCATGCTCGAACCGCTGCGCGAGGCGGTGAAGCGCGGTGCCCAGGTGGTGTGCTTCAACCCGCTCAAGGAGCGCGGCCTGGAGCGTTTCCAGCACCCGCAGCACCCGTTCGAAATGCTCAGCAACGGCTCCGAGCCGACCTCCAGCGCCTACTTCCGCCCGGCCCTGGGTGGCGACATGGCGGCCATGCGTGGCATCGCCAAGTTTCTCCTGCAATGGGAACGTGAGGCCCAGGCCAAGGGCGAGCCGGCCGTGTTCGACCATGCCTTCATCGCCGAGCACACCAGTGGCGTCGATGACTACCTGGCGGCGGTGGACGCCACCTCCTGGGAACACATCGTCAAGCAGTCAGGCCTGACCCTGGCCGAGATCGAACTGGCCGCGCGCATGTACCGCAAGGCCGAGCGGGTCATCATGTGCTGGGCCATGGGCGTCACCCAGCATCGCCATTCGGTGCCGACCGTGCAGGAAATCGTCAACCTGCAGCTGCTGCGCGGCAACGTCGGCAAGCCCGGCGCCGGCCTGTCGCCGGTGCGAGGTCACAGCAACGTGCAGGGCGACCGCACCATGGGTATCGACGAGAAGCCCAAGGCGGCGCTGCTCGACGCCCTCGAAAAACGCTTCCAGTTCCGTGTGCCGCGTGCCCACGGGCACAACGCGGTGCTGGCGATCAAGGCCATGGAAGAGCGGCGGGCCAAGGTGTTCATCGCCCTTGGCGGCAACTTTGCCCAGGCCACCCCGGACACCCCACGCACCCATGCGGCGCTGCAGAACTGCGCGCTGACCGTGCAGATTTCCACCAAGCTCAACCGCTCGCACCTGGTCACCGGCCGCGATGCCTTGATCCTGCCGTGCCTGGGCCGTACCGAGATCGACCTGCAGGACGAAGGGCCACAAGGCGTGACCGTGGAGGACACCTTCAGCATGGTGCACATCTCCAACGGCCAGTTGCGCCCGCGCTCGCCGCACATGCGCTCGGAGCCCTGGATCGTTGCCGGCATGGCCAAGGCTACGCTGGGCAACCAGCCGATCGACTGGGAGTATGCGGTGGCCGATTACGACCGTATTCGCGACATGATCGCTGACGTTATTCCTGGCTTCACCGACTTCAATGAGCGGCTGAACAGCCCGGGCGGTTTCCACCTGGGCAACAACGCCGCCGACCGCAACTTCCGCACCGCCACCGGCAAGGCCCGGTTCATGCCTCACGCGCTCCCCGAGGAATTGATCAACGCCAAGGTGCTGGCACGCGGCGACAAGCCCGACCTGATCCTGCAGACCCTGCGTTCGCACGACCAGTACAACACTACCCTGTACGGCCTGGATGACCGCTACCGCGGCGTGTTCGGCCTGCGCGAAGTGGTGTTCGTCAACGAGGCTGACATTCGCCGGCTGGGCTTCGAGCCGGGTGAGCAGGTGGACCTGGTGTCGCTGTGGGAGGATGGCGTGGAGCGGCGCGTGTCGGGGTTCCGCCTGGTGGCGTATGACGTGCCGGAAGGGCAGGCGGCGGCGTATTACCCGGAGACCAACCCGCTGGTGCCGCTGGAGAGTTATGGCGAGGGGACCTATACGCCGACGTCGAAGTTTGTCGCGATCAAGGTCGAAAAGGCCAAAGTCGGGAACCGGATTGCGGCGGTGTTGGCCTCGGATTGATGGGTTGTCTGTGCTGGCCTCTTCGCGGGTAAACCCGCTCCCACAGGATCACCACAGATTTCAGGGCTGTGGTGATCCTGTGGGAGCGGGTTTACCCGCGAAGAATCCAGCACCGATCAGGATCGATGCACCGGATAGGCGGTGGTGTACTTCATCTGCTCCATGGCAAAACTTGAGGTGATGTTGGAAAGCCCATCGGTACTGGTGATCAGTTTTTTGTAGAACCGGTCATACGCCGCAATATCCCCCACCACCACCCGCAGCATGTAGTCCCAGTCCCCGGACATGCGATAGAACTCCATCACCTCCTCGAACCCGCTCACGGTAACGGCAAACTGCTCCAGCCAGGCGCTGTCGTGGCGCTGGGTCTTGAGCTGGACGAACACGGTCAGCCCCAGCCCCAGCCGTTCGGGATCGAGCAGGGCGACACGGCCAAGAATGTAGCCGTCGTCCTCCAGGCGCTTGACCCGCTTCCAGCACGGCGTGGTCGACAGGTTGACGGCCTCGGCCAGGTCCTTCAGCGAGAGCGAGGCGTCGCGCTGAAGCAGGGTAAGAATGTGCTGGTCGAAACTGTCCATATCGCGCCATGGCCGTGAAGAAAAATATTTCACAGATTACCCCAAGGCCAGATGATTTGCGTTGTGCGATAGTGACGGCCCTCCCTCTGCCTATGGGCCCGACCATGTCCGACAAGCCGCGCAATTTCGCCACCCGTACCATCCACGCCGGCGAACAGTTCAGCGTCGCCGATAACGCCATCTTCCCGGCCATCGTCACCGCCAGCTCATTCACCAAGCGCAGCCTGGACGACAAGCCGGAATACTCGTACAGCCGCGTCGGCAACCCCACTCGGCATGCCTACGAAACCTGTGTCGCCGCGCTGGAAGAAGGCGTCGGTGCGGTCGCTTGCGCCTCGGGGGTGAACGCCACCGCGACGGTGCTCGAACTGCTGCCCAAAGATGCCCATGTGGTGGTGATGAACGGCGTGTACGGCGGCACCTTCCGCATCCTGGAGGATTATCGCAGCCGCACCTCGGGCCTGACCACCACCTATGTCGACCTCAACGACCTCGAGGCCGTGGCTGCCGCGATCAAGCCTGAGACCCAGCTGATCTGGATCGAGTCGCCGACCAACCCACTGCTGCACCTGGTCGATATCAAGGCGGTGTGCGACCTGGCCAAGGCGCGGGGCATCCTCACCTGCATCGACAACACCTTCTGCTCACCGTGGAACCAGCGCCCGATCACCTTGGGCGTCGACCTGGTGATGCACTCGGCCAGCAAGTACATCGGCGGCCATTCGGACCTGACCGGTGGCGTGGTGGTGGCGGCCAACGATACGCTGCTGGCGCGCCTGCGTCGTATCAGCATGGCGATTGGCGCCGTGCAGGGGCCGTTCGATTGCTACCTGGCCCTGCGCGGCCTGAAAACCCTGGATGTGCGCATGGAGCGCCATTGCGCCAATGCCCTGCAGGTGGCACGCTTTCTGGAAAGCCACGCCCAGGTCGAGCAGGTGTATTACCCGGGGCTGGAAAGCCACCCGCAGCATGAACTGTGCAAACGCCAGATGCGCAGCGGCGGGGCGGTGGTGGCGATGAAGGTCAAAGGCGATCGCGCCGCGCTGAACCGCCTGGTGGAGGCGCTGCAGATCTTTGTGCTGGCTGACTCGCTGGGCGGGGTTGAAAGCATGATCAACCACTCGTGGAGCATGTCGCACTGCTCGCTGAGCCCGGAGCAGAAAGGCGTGATGGGGATCAGCGAGAACCTGCTGCGGTTGTCGGTGGGGATCGAGGATTACCGTGACCTGGTCGAAGACCTTGATGGTGCTTTAAACGCGCTGGTTGCTGTTTAAAGGCTGCTGGCCCAATCGCCGGCAAGCCAGCTCCCACAGGGTTCGGAATGTTGTGGTGTACCTGTGGGAGCTGGCTTGCCGGCGATTGGGCCGGTGAGTTCGATAAAGATGTCAGGTCAGGATTTGGGCGGATGGATGATCCGTTCGATCTTGTCCTTGATCAGCAGCCGCTCCTTGCGCAAGCGGTTGACGGCATCGTCGTTGGTACCGTTACCCTCGGCGGCCACCACCTCCTTGTCCTTGGCGTTGTATTCCTTGTGCAGTGCGTGCAGCGCCTGGTCTTTGTCGATGAGCGCCTGGAAGTCGTCAGCGGTAACGTGCAGGTCAGCGAGCAGATCATGCGGAACTGGCATTTCTTCACCTCTGTCAGGGTTGTCGGTTAGGTCCTGACCACTGAGGATAGCCTGCCTTTGCGCTGGCGGTTGAGGGTTGCCAGGCTGAATGGCAGCTGAATCAAGTCCAGGTAATTGATAAAAGCCGCTGACTCACGAAATTGTTACCAACTTTTTCACGAAAAATTGATGCTCTGCTTTCTAGAGTTCGCCCAACTTTCCCACGGTGTCATTTGGCCGGGGGTTGATAATCACTCTTGAATGCGAACACTGATGCTCAACTTCAAACCCCTGCGGACTGAATGGGTCACGCTGCTGGCCAGCCTTTACCTGCTGATTGGCATGAACATGTTTCTCTGGGGGCACCTGCAAGAGGTCGTGCCCGCCGGCCTGTCCGGGCTGTGGCTGAGCCTGGCGTTCGCCGTGCTGATGCTGTTTGCATTCAACCTGATATTGACGCTGTTTGCCTTCCGTTATGTATTGAAACCGCTGTTGATCCTGATGTTCATGAGTGGCGCCGGCGTCGCTTACTTCATGAATCAATACGGTGTACTTATTGACGCCGGCATGTTCCGCAACATGGCTGAGACCAATACGGCCGAAGTACTCGATTTGATGTCGTTGAAGTTTGCCGCTTATATCCTGCTGCTGGGTGTATTGCCTTCACTGCTGCTGTGGAAAGCGCCCATCGCCTACCGTGCCTGGCACCGCGAGCTGCTGGGCAAGCTGGTAGTCAGTGGCGCCTGCGTAGTGGCCCTGGGTTCGGTGGCACTGGTCAACTACCAGGGCTTGTCGTCGCTGTTTCGCAACCACCACGAACTGCGCCTGATGCTCACCCCCAGCAATATCGTCGGTGCCTCCATTGGTTATGTCAGCGAGCGTGTCGGTACTGCATCGCGCCCGTTCCAGCACTACGGCGAAGATGCCAGGCGCGATGCCGCCTGGCAAAAGCATGAACGCAAGTCGCTGACCGTACTGGTGGTCGGTGAAAGTGCGCGGGCAGACCATTTCGGTGTACTGGGTTACGACCGTGACACCACGCCGAACCTGGCCAGGCAGCAGGGCCTGCTGGCGTTTTCCGACGTGCACTCGTGCGGTACGGAAACCGCCGTTTCGGTGCCGTGCATGTTCTCGGGCATGAAGCGCAAGGACTACGACGCCCGGGTGGCAAAGAACCGCGAAGGGCTGCTGGACATCCTCCAGCGGGCCGGCCTGGCCGTGCAGTGGCGCGACAACCAGTCGGGCTGCAAGGGCACCTGCGACCGCGTGCAGTTCATCGATGTCAGCAACCTCAAGGACCCCGAGTTGTGCGCCAATGGCGAGTGCCATGACCAGATCCTGCTGCAGGGCCTGGGCGAGCTGATCGACAATCTCGACAAGGACACGGTGCTGGTACTGCACCAGATGGGCAGCCACGGCCCCGAGTATTTCAAGCGCTACCCTGGCGCCGACCAGCGCTTCGCCCCGGTGTGCCAGAGCAACGCCCTGAACCAGTGCAGCGAGCAGGAAATCATCAACGGCTATGACAATACCCTGGCCTATACCGACAAGGTGCTGTCTTCGTTGATCGATACCCTGCGCAGCAAGCAGGACAAGGTCGACACAGCCATGATCTACCTGTCCGACCACGGCGAATCGCTGGGCGAGTACAACCTGTTCCTGCACGGCACGCCTTATGCCATCGCCCCCGAGCAGCAGAAGCATGTGCCGCTGCTGACCTGGTTCTCCGACAGCTACAAGGAGGACTTCGGCGTCGACACCGACTGCCTCGCCAAGCTCAGCGATGCCCCGCTGTCGCAGGACAACCTGTTCCATTCGATGCTCGGCCTGTTGCAGGTGCACACCGAGGTGTACCAACAGTCGCTGGACATGTTCGCCAGCTGCCGCCCCTGGTTGACGGCCAAGCGCTGAAGCCCGTCGCGGTCGTGCAGGCTTGCGCTGTCCCTGTCTGCGGACAAGCCCGTGCCATGCACCGTGTCGCCTTCTTCGCGGGTGCGCCCGCCACCACAGGGGCGGCCCCGCACATGCAAAACTGCACCATTGATCGATATCAAGGATGGCCCGGGTTTCACCAGCAGTGCCCGCGCCGTATATACTGCGCGCCAATGTTAGTGGGAGAGCCTCGTGGCCATCGAAATACACTGGATCCGTGACGACCAGAGCCTGGCCGAACACTGCCGCGACTGGTGCAAATTGCCCTTCGTCGCCGTCGACACCGAATTCATGCGGGTCGACACGTTTTACCCGAAAGCCGGGCTGATCCAGATCGGCGACGGCGTGCGGGCTTTCCTCATCGACCCGTTGCTGATCAGCAACTGGCAGCCGCTGGGCGAACTGCTCGAAGATGCCGGTGTGGTGAAGGTACTGCACGCCTGCAGCGAAGACCTTGAAGTGCTGCTGCGCCTGACCGGCAAGCTGCCTCAACCGCTGTTCGACACCCAGCTGGCCGCCGGGTACCTGAACCTGGGGTTCTCCATGGGCTATTCGCGCCTGGTGCAAGAGGTGCTGGGCATCGAGTTGCCCAAGGGCGAAACCCGCTCCGACTGGCTGCAACGCCCGCTGTCCGAGACCCAGGTCAGCTATGCCGCCGAGGATGCCGTGCACCTGGCCGAGCTGTTTACCGCCCTGCGCCCGCGCCTGTCCGAAGACAAATATGCCTGGGTGCTGGAAGACGGCGCCGAACTGGTTGCCCAGCTGCGCCGCGAAGTCGAGCCAGAAAGCCTCTACCGCGACGTCAAGCTGGCCTGGAAGCTGGCGCCTCAGCAACTGGCGGTACTGCGTGAGCTGTGCGCCTGGCGCGAGCGCGAAGCGCGCAACCGCGATGTGCCGCGCAACCGCATCCTCAAGGAGCACTCGCTGTGGCCTATTGCCAAGAGTCAGCCGAGCAACCTGTCGGCGCTGGCCAAGATCGACGATATGCACCCGCGCACCATTCGCCAGGACGGTGAGTTCCTTATTCAGCTGATCAAGCGCGCCGCCAGCCTGCCTGCCGAGCAGTGGCCAGCGGTGTTGCCCGAGCCTCTGCCGATCGAGGCCGCCGGCATCCTCAAGCAGCTGCGCGCCATCGGTCAGGCCGAAGGTGAGCGCCTGGGCATTGTCCCCGAGCTGATGCTGCGCAAGAAGGCCCTGGAAGCGCTGCTCAAGAGCGGCTACCCGAACGGTCCTTATCAACTGCCCGATTCGCTGCGCGGCTGGCGCCGTGAGCGCATGGGCCAGGCCCTGCTGGACAACCTGGCAGGCGCCGGAGAGACCCGATGAAACGCATTTGCTCGATCTACAAGAGCCCCCGCAAGAACGAAATGTACCTGTACGTGCTCAAGGCCGACGGCCTGGACCGCGTACCCGAAGCCCTGCTGCCGGCCTTTGGTACCCCTATTCACGCCTTCGACCTGGTGCTCACCCCCGAGCGCAAGCTGGCGCGCGAGGACATCACCAAGGTGCTGGAGAACCTAGAAAACCAGGGCTACCACCTGCAGATGCCGCCGTTGGAAGATGAATACATCGAGCACCTGCCTGAAGAGCTGCTGCGCCGTAACGACCCGGTCTGATCATGCGAGTACTGATCGCTGAGCATGACCATGCCCGTTACGCCGAGCTGTTGCACGAAGCCGCCCCAGACGCAGAAATCCTGACCAGCGGCGACTCTGCCGAACTGGCCTGCCAGGCAGCACAATGCCCGGTGTGGCTGGGCCAGCCAGACCTGCTGGCAACCCTGCTGCGGCAGGGGCTCAAGCCGGCCTGGATGCAGTCGACCTGGGCCGGTGTCACGCCGTTGCTGGCCGAAGGCCTGCCGCGTGATTACCGCCTGAGCCGTGCGGTGGGCATCTTCGGCCAGGTGATGGCCGAGTACATGCTCACCTATATGCTCGGCCACGAGCGCGAAGTGCTGTCGCGACTGGTCAGCCAGGTGGAGCGGCGCTGGGATGACCGCCCGGGGTGCAGCCTTGAAGGGCGCAAGGTGCTGATTGTCGGTACCGGTGACATTGGCCAGCGTGTGGCCGAGTTCCTGCAGCCATTTGGCGTGGCGTTGTACGGCGTTGCCAGCAGCGCCCGTGCACAGGCGCCGTTCGTCGAGGTGGCGGCGCTGGCCGACCTGCCGCGCATGGTCGGGCAAGTGGACTACGTGCTCAACCTGTTGCCGGATACCCCGGCCACCCATGACCTGTATGACGCGGCGCTGTTCAAGTGCTTCCAGCCCACTACGCTGTTCATCAATGCCGGGCGTGGCGTGGCGGTGGTCGATGCCGACCTGGTAGCGGCGCTGAAGGAAGGCCACTTGGCCGGCGCGGTGATCGATGTGTGCCGGCAGGAGCCACTGCCCAAGCAGCATCCGTTCTGGACCGCCTGGGGCTTGCTGCTGACCGGGCACAGCTCGGCGCCTACCTCCCCGGCGGCGATGGTGCGGTTGTTTGTCGAGAATGTGCGGGCGTATGAAGCAGGGCAGGGGATGCGTGGCGAAGTCGACTTCGCTCGGGGCTATTGATTTGCAGTGCTTGTACCGGCCTCTTCGCGGGTGAACCCGCTCCCACACAGCTTGCAAAGTACCTGAGTAATGTGGGTACCTGTGGGAGCGGGTTCACCCGCGAAGAGGCCGGTACAGCCGACACAAGGCTTACAGGCTGAAATCACCCTCGGCAGCCAGCTCGCTCAAAGGCTTGCGCGGGGTCGGCGCTTCACGGGCCTGCAGCGCCTCGTCCAGGCTGGCCTTGTCACCGAGCTTGCCGATCGCCACCATGGCATGCAGCACGTAGCCTTCGGGCACCTTCAGTTCCTGACGCGCCAGGTCCTGGTCGAAACCGGCCATGCCATGGGTATGCCAGCCGCTGATGCTGGCCTGCAGGGCCAGGTGGCCTCAGGCGGAGCCTGTGTCGAAGGTATGCCACAGCGCCGGCTTTTCTTCCGTGGCGCCAGGTGCCGCGAAGGTGGTCCTGGACATGATCAGCACCAGCGCCGACGCCTGTTGCGCCCAGCTGCGGTTGAACGGCACCAGCAGGTTCAGGTAACGCTCCCAGTTTGGTGTGTCACGGCGGGCATAAAGAAAGCGCCAAGGCTGCGAGTTGCAACGACTGACAAGCGGTCTGGCTTTGCCGAAGGCCAGGCTCTAGACTGGCGCCGCCGCGCGCCGTGGCCCCAAGATGAATGCAGGAACTCCGTGTGATGATCGCTGAAAACGCGCCGTTCTGGCGGCGCAAGACCCTCGAACAACTCAGCCCGCAAGAGTGGGAGTCGCTGTGCGACGGCTGCGGCCTGTGCTGCCTGCAAAAGCTGGAAGACGAGGACGACAACAGCGTCTATTACACGCGTATCGCCTGCAAGCTGCTGGACCTCGAAACCTGCCAGTGCAGCGACTACCCCAATCGTTTCGCCCACGTGCCTGACTGCATCCAGCTCACCCGGGGCAAGGCCGACCAGTTCAAGTGGCTGCCCAGCACCTGTGGCTACCGCCTGGTCAGCGAGGGCAAGGACCTGCCGGCCTGGCACCACCTGATCTGCGGTGACCGCAAGCAGGTGCATGAACAGCGTATTTCCCAGTCGGGGCGTATGCTCAGTGAGCACGATGTGCACGAAGACGACTGGGAAGACCACCTGATCTTCCGCGCCAGCTGAGCGGCGCGGCCCGCTGCCACGGGGAACAAGGAGTTTCTGTATGCGTTGTCAGCTGTTGTTGCTTGTAGGCCTGATGGCCAGTGCGCCCGCTTGGGCAAAAAAGGTCGATCTTGATTACCAGGTGCGCCTGTTACCGGCCAGTGGCCAGGCCGAGGTCCGCCTCACCCTGGCCGACGGCAGCGCAGTGCGCAGCCTGGATTTCGACCTGGGCAAGGCCGGGGCCTACAGCGGTTTCCAGGCTGATGGCCAATGGCAGTTGCAGGGCCAGCGCGGCGTGTGGCAGCCCGCAGCGGGCAAGACCAGCCTCAGCTACCGCGTGCAGTTGGACCAGAAGCTCGGCAGCGGTGCCTATTCATCGCGAATCACCCCGCACTGGGCGCTGTTCATGGGCGACCAGCTGGTGCCACCGGCGCGCCTCGACCAACAGGACGGCACCGAGCTGGTGGCGCGCCTGGCGTTCGACCTGCCCGATGGCTGGAAGAGCATCGAGACATCCTGGCCGCGCGTGGGCAAGGACAAGTTCCGCATCGACAACGTTTCGCGCCTGTTCGACCGCCCGACCGGCTGGATGCTTGCCGGTGACCTGGGCAGCCGCCGCGCCCGCCTGGGCGATACCGAGGTGACCGTGGCCGCGCCGGTCGGGCAGGGCATGCGGCGCATGGACAGCCTGACCTTGCTGACCTTTGTGTGGCCGCAGTTGCAGGCGGTGTTCCCGCGCAACCCGCCCAAGCTGCTGCTGGTCGGTGCCCGGGACGGCATGTGGCGCGGCGCGATGGCGGCGCAGGGTTCTCTGTACCTGCACAGCGCCCGGCCGATGGTGAGCGAGAACGGCAGCAGCCCGTTGCTGCGCGAAGTGGTGCAGTTGTTTGCGCAGATCCGTGGGCGCGACGGCAATGACTGGCTCGTGGAAAGCCTGACCGATTATTACGCCAGCGAGTTGCTGCGCCGTTCGGGCGGGGTGAGCGATGACCGTTACCTGGCCTGGCAGGCACGGCTGAGCAAGCAGGGCGCCAAGGTCACCCGGCTCAAGGCTGACCGCGCAACGCCGGCCCAGGTGGCGCGTGGGGTGATGCTGTTGCAGGCGCTGGACAAGGAAATCCGCATACACACCCAGGCCAAGCGTTCGCTCGATGATGTGGTGCGGGGGCTGATGCGGTTGCCCAGCGTCAGTACCGAGGACTTTGTGCAGATCAGCGAGAACGTGCTGGGGCGGCGTTCCGAGGTGTTGCAGAGCAAAGCGTTGCGCTAAGCATTTCTTTACCTGTACCGGCCTCTCCGCGGGCGCGCCCGCTCCCACCGTGGGTTACTGATTGGCAGGTTGTTGCTCTCCGGTGCTGGCCCTATCGCCGGCAAGCCAGCTCCCACAGGTACTGCACTGCCTTCCAGACTTGCGCACAACCCGTGGGAGCGGGCAAGCCCGCGAAGAGGCCAGCACAGGCTGGTGATATGCATGCAGCCACGAGCCCTTTGTGGGAGCTGGCTTGCCGGCGATAGGGCCCGCCCAGGCAGTGCAAAATCAACCGCCAGCCAACGGATCCTTGCCAGTCACCGTCACCCCGCGCGTCGCCGCCTCGGCACTGGCCTTCAGTGCCTCCAGCTCCGCCCCGCTGCGCTGTATGTCCGCACGCAACCGTTGGTACTCCTGCCGATGGCGCCGCCACCAGGCCTTGGTCGAGCAATGGCCGCTGACCCCGCGCGCCACCGCCAAACCACCCACCACCATCTGCAGCATGCCGACCAGGCCGCCATGGCGCAGGCCCTTGCTCAGCATCAGCGCCCCACCGGCCAGCGAACTGACCCGTTCCAGGCCATGAACATTGTGCTCGGACTGCGCTGCCGGGGAATGAATATCAAGCATGGCAAAGCCTCCTTGGGAAGTGTAAGCAGCTGACCTGCCCGCCGCCGCCATCGTTCAGTCGGCACGCCAAACGACATGCCCTGTCGCGGCGAAGGCTCTGCTAATGCCGCAGGCGTAGTGCTCAATAACTGGCTCCCGCACCTCGATGCCTGATTCTTTGCCCTGAGCATGACGGTGCTGCTGACCCAAGCGGCATGCGCGGCGCGAGGCCTTGTCAGCTGCGTAAGTCTGACGGGTCTGAATGAAAGAGAAGCTCCTGCATGCAAGGTTTTTTTTTGTTTGTGCGGTCCGTGTCGGGCGGACCCTCATCGCCCATTTGTCTGAAATGGATAAATA
>NZ_JABMCW010000101.1:0-16972 GCF_013179705.1 Pseudomonas sp. CM25
GCCACTTCCCCATCGAAGGCAACCTGAGCATCGCCGAGGGCCGCTTCATCGCCGTCGAGGCCAACTTCTGGGTCAACCAGCTGGACGGCAACGGCAACGTGCTGCAAAGCGAGCAGTTCAAGCAGAGCAACAGTAACGTCAAAGGCGGCCAGCTGACCTTCCTCGACGGTGGCCACCTGGCGGTGCTGCTGAAGGTCACGGCGCCGGGCACACCGAAAATGCCGGTGATGGACCCGGAGATGATGGAGCAGTAAAGCCATGAAACACGACGCCGCCGAGCTGGCGAACGCCTATCCGAACTGGACTCAATCGTTCAGCGCGGCGGCCCTGCAGCGAGGAGAACGCTATGCCGAGGAAGGCAGGGTCGAACTGGAGGGCATTTATGGGCCGACAGTGGTCGCCAATTGCCAGGGCAGCGGCGACAACCACTACCGGCAAACCATCGAACTGCGCGTGGCGGGTGGCCGCTGCCATGTGCACGGCGAGTGCGATTGCCCGGTAAGAAAGAATTGCAAGCATTGTGCGGCTGCACTGTTCTCCATCACCCCTCACTCCCACGGCAGTGCAACCACGCCAGTCAGCCAGGCCAGCTTGCCTGCCGAACTGCAACACTGGCTGAACGGCCTGGAGCAGGCCCCGCCCAAAGCCGCCTCGACCGAGGACAAACGCGGGCGCATGGTTTGCTATGAGCTGCAGCTGGCCGATGATGCCGGCTGCGCCTTGCAGGTGCGCAAGGGCACGCGGACCGAAGAAGGCATCCGCTTCAGCCGCGTGCAGTCGCTCTACGACTTTCTCTATGAGCCCCCGCGCTTCGTGACGGAAGAAGACACCCGCATTCTGCGCCTGCTCTCGGCCCTGAATCAGGGCGGCGGCCAGGATCGCGGCTACAAGCTGAAGGGCCATGAAGGTGGCGAGTTGTTCCAGCGCGCCCTTGAAACCGGGCGCATGTTCTTCGACCCCACACGTGAGCTGCTGCATGAAGGCCCCGTGCGCCGTGGCGAGTTTCGCTGGGTGCGCCAGAACAACGGAAACTACCGAGGCCTCTGGTACAACGGCGAGGACATGCTGCGCTGCGTCATCCCCCTGTTGCCGCTCTACTATTTCGATGTCATGACAAAAGAGGTAGGCAAGGTCGAGCACAGCCTTGATCCGCACGTTGCCGTGCAGCTGACCATTGCGCCCGATGTACCCGAGCACTTGGTAGTACCGCTCAGCCACAAGCTCAATGCCCTTAGCCACAACGTGCCAACCCCGACGCAAGTGCAGGAACAGTTGCTGGACGATATCCCGCCGACGCCCCTGCTGGCCCTCGGCAGCCTCGAATACACCGCCTACATGCCGAAAACCGGTCGCATGCAGCGGCAAATGCAACATCGGGCCGCATTGGCGTTCAACTACGACGGCCTGCACGCCAGCGGCAGCGACGACAAGCCGCTGACCCGCCTGGCGGGCAGTACCAGCCAGCGCATCCGCCGCCAGCCCCAGGCCGAGCAGGCGCTGCGCAAGCTGCTGCGCGATTTCGGTTTCAAGGCCGCCACCCGGCAGAGCAAGGCTCTGCCCGACAGCGCCGGCGAAATGTACCAGCTAGCCGACGACGAAGCGTGGCTGCACTTTGCCCGCGAAGGCCTGCCACGCCTGCGCGACGCGGGCTGGGCCATCGACATCCACCGCGACTTCGCTTTCAACTTGCAGGAGGTGGACGACTGGTACGCCACCATCGACGAAGCGCCCGGCCATGAATGGTTCGACCTGGAACTCGGCATCGTGGTCGATGGCCAGCGCCACAGCCTGCTGCCGATCGTGCTGCAACTGCTGCGCAGCAGCCCGGAACTGCTGCGCCCCAGCGAACTGGCCCGACGCAGCGACGACGAACACCTGCTGCTCGACCTCAACCGCGGCCGCGTCGACACCCCGGCCCTGCGTGTTGCCCTGCCCTACGGCCGGGTCAAGGCCGTGATGGCCACGCTGGGTGAGCTCTACCTGCACGAACACACCCCAGGCCCGTCGCTGCGCATGGAGCGTGCCGACGCCGCGCGCCTGAACGAAATCGACGGCCTGGCCCTGCGCTGGGAAGGGGGCGAGCACGTGCGCGACCTGGGCCGCCGCCTGCGCGATGCCCGCGACCTTCAGATGGCGCCACCCACCGGGCTTCACGCCAGTTTGCGCCCCTACCAGCAGCAGGGCCTGAACTGGCTTCAGGCGCTGCGGGAGATGGACACCGGCGGCATCCTCGGTGACGACATGGGCCTGGGCAAGACCTTGCAGGCCTTGGCCCACCTGCTGCTGGAAAAGGAGTCCGGGCGCCTGAGCGCACCGGCCCTGGCAGTCATGCCCACCAGCCTGATACCGAACTGGCTCGACGAAGCCCAACGCTTCGCACCCGGCTTGCGGGTGCTGGCGTTGCACGGGCCGGGGCGCAGCAAGCACTTCGCCAACCTGCACGAATACGACCTGGTGCTGACCACCTACGCCCTGGTGCCGCGCGACCTCGAGCAGCTTCGCGCACAGCCGTGGCATGTGCTGGTGCTCGACGAAGCGCAGAACATCAAGAGCAGTACCAGCAAGGCCGCCCTCGCCGTCTGCGAACTGCAGGCTAGCCAGCGCCTGTGCCTGACCGGCACGCCGATGGAAAACAACCTCGGCGAGCTGTGGTCGATCTTCCACTTCCTGATGCCCGGCTGGCTTGGCGACCTGAAGCGCTTCAACCAGGATTACCGCAACCCGATCGAACGCCATGGCGATGCCGAGCGCCTGGCCCACCTGGTCATGCGCATCCGCCCGTTCCTGCTGCGTCGCACCAAGGAACAGGTGGCCACCGAACTGCCCGCCAAGACCGAGATGGTGCACTGGGTCGAGCTCAGCGATGCCCAACGCGACACCTACGAAGCGGTGCGGGTGGCGATGGACAAGAAAGTCCGCGACGAGATCGCCCGCAATGGCGCTGCGCGCAGCCAGATCGTGATCCTCGATGCGCTGCTCAAGCTGCGCCAGGTGTGTTGCGACCTGCGCCTGGTCAAGGGCGTGGAAAGCAAAGGCAACCAGGCCGACAAGGGCAAGCTGGGCGCGTTGCTGGAAATGCTCGAGGAGCTGCTCAGCGAAGGCCGCCGGGTTCTGCTGTTCTCGCAGTTCACCTCCATGCTCGCGCTGATCCAGCAAGAGCTGGAGAAACGCGACATTCGCTACAGCCTGCTGACCGGCGATACCCGCGACCGGCGCACACCGGTGCAGCAGTTCCAGCAGGGCGACAGCGAAGTGTTTCTGATCAGCCTCAAGGCAGGCGGCGTGGGCTTGAACCTGACAGCTGCGGACACGGTGATCCACTACGACCCGTGGTGGAACCCGGCCAGCGAAAACCAGGCCACCGACCGCGCCTACCGCATCGGCCAGGACAAGCCGGTGTTCGTGTTCAAGCTGATCACCCGGGGGACGGTGGAAGAGAAGATCCAGGCGTTGCAGCAGGAGAAAGCTGCACTGGCGGCCAGCCTGCTGGATGGCGGGCAGGCCGGGCAGTGGCGGATGGGGGATGAGGAAATCGAGGCACTGTTTGCGCCGCTGCCTGGGAAGCGCGGGCGGTAGAGCCTGAGTCTTCAGTTGCCTGTACCAGCCTCTTCGCGGCTGAACCCGCGAAGAGGCTGGTACAAGCCTGCATCAACCTCGAATGCGCTGCCACACCTGTGGGAGCTGGCTTGCCGGCGATGAGGCCGGGAAGGTCAATCGACCAGCTGCGCTTCCTTCAACGCCCCCAACGCCTCCAGCCATCGCGGCTGCTGGCGATAATCGGTGCGCGCAAAGCCCTGCCCGCGCATCCGCGCAATCCGCGGCGACGGCTTGACCTTCATGCGCTGAGCCGCACTCAGCGCCAGCTCTGCTGCCGCCCGGTCATTGCAGACCAGGCCCATGTCACAACCCGCGCTCAACGCCGCTTCGATACGGCTGGCCGCATCGCCAACCACATGGGCACCCGCCATCGACAGGTCATCGCTGAAGATCACCCCGTCAAAGCCCAGCTCACCGCGCAGGATGTCCTGCAGCCAACGCCGCGAGAAACCTGCCGGCTGGTTATCGACCTGCGGATAAATGACGTGCGCCGGCATCACCGCTGCCAGCTGCCCACTCAGACGGGCGAATGGCACCAGGTCAGCCTGGCGCAGCTGCGCGAGGCTGCGTTCATCGGTCGGGATGGCGACATGCGAATCGGCCTCGGCCCAGCCGTGCCCTGGGAAGTGCTTGCCACACGCAGCCATGCCGGCGGCGTTCATGCCGCGAATGAATGCACCGGCCAGTTGCGTGGCGCGCTGCGGGTCACCCTCGAAAGCGCGGCTGCCGACCACCGCACTGCGCTGATGGTCAAGGTCCAGCACCGGGGCAAAGCTGAGGTCCAGGCCAACCGCCAGGACCTCGGTTGCCATCAACCAGCCGCATTGCTCGGCGAGGTACTCGGCGTTGGCGTTGTCGGCCAGTGCACGCATGGCCGGCAGCCGCACAAAGCCCTGGCGCAGGCGCTGCACGCGACCACCTTCCTGGTCCACGGCCAGGATCAGCTCAGGGCGGATGGCACGGATCGACGCACACAGTTCGCGTACCTGGCGCGGGCTGTCGATGTTGCGGGCAAAGATGATCAGTCCGGCCACTTCGGGCTGGCGCAGCAGGTGGCGGTCCTCGGCGGTCAGCCATTTACCGGCGACATCCACCATCAGGGAGCCTTGCAGGCTGACGGTCATGGGTAATCCTTCATTGAAGACTCAAGAGAAGCGGCGCTAGCTTAGCCGAAGCGCCCTGCCCCGCCCAGCCTTCAAGCCTTGACGGTGCTGGCGCTGCTTTTGCTGCGGGGGCGCAACTGCGCAGCTGCCATGGCCTGGTCGGTCACGCCGCTCTCGGCGCGCATGCCGGCAGCCAGGAACGGCACCATCAGGCGCATCACCTGTTCGATCGAGGTATTGATGCCGAAATCGGTCTCCGCAATCGCCCGCAATGCCTTGATACCGGACATGCTGAAAGCGGCGGCCCCGAGCATGAAGTGCACACGCCAGAACAGTTCCAGCGGCGGAATCCGTGGCGCGGCCTCGTTGACCAGCAGCATGTAGCGGCGAAACACCTTGCCGTACATGTCTTCGAGGTAGCGCCGCAGGTGGCCCTGGCTCTGGCTGAAGGCCAACCCCAACAGGCGCATGAAGATGGACAGGTCATTGTTGCTGCGTGGCTGCACGACCAGCGCCTGATCGACCAGCATTTCCAGCAGGTCTTCAAGGGTCGGCTTTTGCTCGGGCTTGGCCTGGCGGCGTTCCAGCTCACGCTCGAGGCTGGCGCAGAACGGGCCGAGGAAGCGCGAGAATACCGCCTGGATCAGCGCCTTCTTGGAGCCGAAGTGATAGTTGACCGCCGCCAGGTTGACCCCGGCCTTGCTGGTGATCAGCCGCAGCGAGGTCTCGGCGAACCCCCTTTCCGCGAACAGCTGCTCGGCAGCATCGAGAATGCGTTCAACGGTTTCCGATTGGGCCATGACTACTCCGACTACTCCGCCAGACAAACAGGTGTTTGAAACATACGTTTCAGCCCTGCTTCTGTCAAGGTTCGGTGACCGGGCGGTCGCCATTTAAAATCGCCAGGCGCCAGGCCGCAAGTGCCATGCCCGCTGTTTATTACGCCTTTTGGCTTGCAGCGCATCCAGTACTGTATATAATCCCAGTCACTGTACAAAAAGACAGAGCGCTCACCATGTTGAAACTGACGCCACGCCAAGCCGAAATTCTCGCGTTCATCAAGCGCTGCCTGGAAGACAACGGCTTTCCGCCTACCCGCGCCGAGATCGCTCAGAAGCTGGGCTTCAAGTCGCCCAACGCCGCCGAGGAACACCTCAAGGCCTTGGCCCGCAAGGGTGCAATCGAGATGACCCCGGGCGCTTCCCGTGGCATCCGTATCCCGGGCTTCGAAGCCAAGGCCGAAGAAAGCGGCCTGCCAATCATTGGCCGGGTTGCGGCCGGTGCGCCGATCCTTGCCGAGCAGCACATCGAGCAATCCTGCAATATCAACCCCGCCTTCTTCCACCCCCAGGCCGACTATTTGCTGCGCGTCCACGGCATGAGCATGAAGGACGTCGGCATCTTCGACGGCGACCTGCTGGCGGTACACACCTGCCGCGAAGCCCGCAACGGCCAGATCGTCGTGGCCCGTATCGGCGACGAAGTTACCGTCAAGCGCTTCAAGCGTGAAGGCAGCAAAGTCTGGCTGCTTGCCGAAAACCCCGAATTCGCCCCCATCGAAGTTGACCTGAAAGAGCAGGAACTGGTGATCGAGGGCTTGAGCGTCGGCGTCATACGCCGCTGATCCAGGAGGCGTCATGCAGCAGTTCATTCACGCACCCGAACAGGCCCAGTTGCCACTGTTCGAAGCATTTCTCGCACAGCCCGTGCTACCCGGCCTGAAAGCCAGCGAGCTGGCACGCAAGAACATTCAGCCCGAGCTGTTCAGCGAATTGACACTGCGCGGCGCCCCCGGCCACTGCCACAGCCTGCTGGCACCCGTGCTGCGCGAGCTGAGCGAAGAAGACCAGGCCCGCTGGCTAACCCTGATCGCCCCGCCGTCGAGCCTGACCCAGGCCTGGCTGCGCGATGCCGGACTCAACCGTGAACGCATTCTGCTGCTGCAACCTCGCGGCAATCAGAGCCCGCTGCAACTGGCCTGCGAAGCCTTGCGCCTGGGCCGCAGCCACACCGTCGTCAGCTGGTTAGGCAGCGTCAACGCGACTGCACGCCAGCAATTGCTGCGCGCTGCCAGCGCCGGAAACGCACAAAGCCTGAACATCCGCCTCGGCTGATGTTCAGGCTTTGCCTGTTATTTCGAAAAGCCTGATACCGAGCTGCATGATCAATGCAGCACACGTGGGCCTTCATCACGCTCAAGCTCGCCATCCATCAGGCGACCGGCCATCTGCACACCGACACTGAGCATGGCCTTGGCCACTTCCACGTGCTGACCCTGCAGGAATACCTTGGCGTCTTCAGAGAAATCCAGGGTTACCAGGGAGCCCTCATCCTCAGCGCGACGCAGTTCGATGCGGCCATCAGGCAACTCGACAATTTCCAGAAAAGACGTAGACATAAATGGCAGTTCTCCGCGAAAGGCGAATATTGTACCAGCCGCAGCGCCTGTCAGCACTCACTCAACGCGTCGCGGAATCGTCTCACCAAGCCTTTGAGGTTGTTGCGCCAGCTTTCCAGCTCGGCACGTGATAGGGCGGGGTGTTCGCGCTCATCGAGATTTACGGCCTGGATCAGTGGCTGGGTGACGTCGGTTTTCGGTGCCTTCCTGGCGACCGGTGGTCGGAACAAATCGGCATAAGCACCGAGCATTTGCGCCAGCCAGGTTTCGCGCTGACGGGCCAGTTCCAGCAGTTCGGCCACTTCAGGGATGGCGATGCCATTCAACGCGTCGTCAGCCAGCGCTTGCTCGACCGTTGCGGCCACCGGCAGGCGGTAGTAACCACCGATTTCATGGCACAGCCCCAACAACGCGCCGTTCAGGTGGAACAGCGCCGACTCGCGCTCGGCCTGGACCAGGCCCTGGGCGTTCATGGCCTGGCTTTGCTCGGCCTTGGCCATGGACTCCAGGGCCAGGCCAGCGAAGAACAGTTTCTGGTTGGTGCGGGTGTAGAGTTCCTGGGCCATTTCTATGCCCTCCCATAGGGCTGCAAGGCGAATACACGCATCATAAATGATTGGGGCCGCTTTGCGCCCCACCCCCGGCAAGCCAGCTCCCACAGTGAGGGCATCAGGCCCGAGACCTGCGCTGTACCTGTTAGAGCCGGCTTAAATGATTGGGGCCGCTTTGCGCCCCACCCCCGGCAAGCCAGCCCCACAGAGTTTGCATCAGGCCCGAGACCTGCGCTGTACCTGTGGGAGCTGGCTTGCCGGCGATGGGGCGCGAAGCGGCCCCAATTACAACGCCGTCAGATCAGCGCTTGTCTTCAACCTTCCACGCTTTACCGTCGTAAAACGCCTTCCACCCGGTCGGTTTGCCATCGACCTCGGACTGCACATACTGCTCCTTGGTCTTGCGGCTGTAGCGGATCACCGTCGGGCGGCCGTCGGGGTCTTTCTGCGGCGCATCGCACAGGAAGTGATACTTCGGATCGATCTCATGCTTGTGCGGCACGATCTCCAGCACCAGCGGCGCGCGGGTCTCGCGGTTCTTGGGGAACTGGCTGGCAGCCAGGAACAACCCCGAAGCACCGTCACGCAACACGTAAGTGTCGTCGACCTTTTCGCACTTGAGTTCCGGCATGTCCACCTTGTCCATCTTCGGTGGCGCCGCCTCGCCACTCTTGAGCAGCTTGCGGGTGTTCTTGCACGCCGGGTTGGTGCAACCGAAGAACTTGCCAAAACGGCCGGTCTTCAACTGCATCTCGCTGCCGCACTTGTCGCACTCCAGGCTCGGCCCCTCGTAACCCTTGATGCGATAGCTGCCTTCCTCGATCTCATAGCCGACACAATCAGGGTTGTTACCGCAGATGTGCAGTTTATGTTTCTCGTCCAGCAGGTAGGCATCCATCGCTGTGGCACAGATCGGGCAGCGATGCTTGCCCAGCAGTACCCGGGATTCCGACTCGCCTTCGTCATCAGCGGCGATCTCGTCGCCCGGCACCAGGTTGACGGTGGCCTTGCAGCGCTCTTTCGGCGGCAGGCTGTAACCGGAGCAACCGAGGAATACACCGGTGGAAGCGGTGCGGATCATCATCGGCCGGCCACACTCCTTGCACGGAATGTTGGTCATGGTCGGCTGGTTGGCACGCATGCCGTTTTCGCTGGACTCAGCCGTCTGCAGCTTCTTGCTGAAGTCGCCGTAGAACTCGTCGAGCACGTTCTTCCAGTCACGCTCGCCCTGGGCCACGTCGTCAAGGTTCTCCTCCATGCCGGCGGTGAAGCCGTAGTCCATGAGGTTGGAGAAGCTTTCCGACAGGCGCTCGGTGACGATGTCACCCATTTTCTCGGAGTAGAACCGGCGGTTGTGCAGGGTCACATAGCCACGGTCCTGAATGGTCGAGATGATCGCGGCGTAGGTCGAGGGACGGCCAATGCCGCGCTTTTCCATTTCCTTGACCAGGCTGGCTTCGGTGAAGCGCGCCGGCGGCTTGGTGAAGTGCTGGCTAGGGTCGATCTGCATAAGCTTCAGCACTTCGCCCTGAACCATTTCTGGCAGCACGTCATCTTCGCCAGGCTTGCTCTGCTGCGGAAGCACGCGGGTATAACCGTCGAACTTGAGGATACGGCCCTTGGCACGCAGCTCGAAGTCGCCGGCGGCCACGGTGACGCTGGTGGACAGGTACTGCGCCGGCGGCATCTGGCAGGCCAGGAACTGGCGCCAGATCAGCTCGTACAGGCGCTCGGCGTCACGCTCCATGCCAGTCAGCTTGGTCGGGTGGGTATTCACGTCGGAAGGACGAATTGCTTCGTGCGCCTCCTGGGCGCCTTCCTTGCTGCCATAGACCAGCGGCGCTTCCGGCAGGTATTGCTTGCCGAACTCACGCTCGATGTAGCTGCGAGCCATGTCCAGTGCGTCGGCCGACAGGTTGGTGGAGTCGGTACGCATGTAGGTGATGTAACCGGCCTCATACAAGCGCTGGGCCATCATCATGGTCTTCTTCACCCCGTAGCCCAGGCGGTTACTGGCTGCCTGCTGCAAGGTGGAGGTAATGAACGGTGCCGACGGCTTGCTGCTGGTCGGGCGGTCTTCGCGCTTGACCACGCTGTAGCTGGAAGCCTTGAGCTTTGCCAGCGCGGCCATGGCCTGGGCTTCGTTCAGCGGTTTGAACGCCTCGCCCTTCTCGCGCGCCACCTCGAACCGCACCTTGGCGTCTTTCGCGGTGCCGAGGTCGGCGTGGATTTCCCAGTATTCTTCAGGGATGAACGCGCGGATTTCCCGCTCACGCTCGACCACCAGCTTCACCGCCACCGACTGCACACGGCCAGCGGACAGCCCACGGGCGATCTTCGACCACAGCAACGGCGAAACCATGTAGCCGACTACGCGGTCAAGGAAACGCCGCGCCTGCTGGGCGTTGACCCGGTCGATGTCCAGCTCGCCAGGCTGCGAGAACGCCTCCTGGATGGCCTTCTTGGTAATTTCGTTGAACACCACGCGCTTGTAGCGGGTGTCGTCGCCGCCGATGGCTTCGCGCAGGTGCCAGGCAATGGCTTCCCCTTCGCGGTCCAAGTCGGTTGCGAGATAGATGGTGTCGGCATCCTTGGCCAGGCGGCGCAGTTCTTCGATCACCTTTTCCTTGCCGGGCAGGATCTCGTACTTGGCCTTCCAGCCGTGATCGGGGTCCACGCCCATGCGTGCCACCAGCTGGCGACGAGCCTTTTCTTTCGGCGAAAGCGCCGGAGCCTCACCCGCAGCCTTGCCACGCTTGGCGGCCGGCTCTTTGCTCGCGCTGGCCGAACCGCTGGTGGGGAGGTCTCGGATATGGCCGATACTCGACTTCACCACGTACTGGTTGCCCAGGTACTTGTTGATGGTCTTGGCCTTGGCCGGGGATTCCACAATGACCAGCGATTTGCCCATGGATCGGAGTATTCCTGAATCTGAAGATGAAAAACGCGTCAGGTGCCAGACGCGGCACCGCTATATATAGTGGCAAAAGAGTGAGGTCAAGCGCGGAAGTTCACTCGTGCGACTTGCCCAGCAGCCCAGGCAGCCCTTCTTCGGCCTTGACCAAAGCAAAGCGTGGCACCTGCTCGCCGTCAACCTCGACGGACTCCTGGAACATCGAAAGGGGGCGCACCCAGAAGCTGTAATCACCATACAGGCATTGGTAGAACACCATCCACTCTTCGTTTTCGGAGTGCCGCGCAACACTGAAGACACGGTACTCAGGCCCTTTGTAATGCCGGTAAACGCCTGGTTGTATCTGCATGTTGCCCACCCTCTTGATTAAAACCTGAAAAAACAAAACCGGGGCACAAGGCCCCGGTTGCTGTCCCGCTACGCGATCAGACGCGTTCGAAGACAGTGGTGATACCTTGGCCGAGGCCGACGCACATGGTCGCCACCCCCAGGGAACCGCCATTCTGCTTCATGACGTTGAGCAGGGTGCCGGAAATTCGCGCACCGGAGCAACCGAACGGGTGGCCCAAAGCAATGGCGCCGCCGTGCAGGTTAACCTTCTCATCCATCTTGTCGAGCACTTTCAAGTCTTTCAGCACTGGCAGGGCCTGTGCAGCGAAGGCTTCGTTGAGCTCGATGAAGTCGATATCGGCCATGGTCAGGCCGGCACGCTTGAGGGCTTTCTGGGTGGATGGCACCGGGCCGTAGCCCATGATCGCCGGGTCGACACCGGCCACCGCCATCGAGCGGATCACCGCCAATGGCTGGATCCCGAGGTCCATGGCACGCTGGCCGGACATGACGATCATGCACGAAGCACCGTCGGTGATCTGCGACGAGGTACCGGCAGTGACGGTGCCGCCTTTCGGGTTGAACGCCGGCTTCAGCGACGCCAGGCCTTCGAGGGTGGTTTCCGGGCGGATGGTTTCGTCGAAATCGAACACCTTCAGGAAGCCGTTCTCGTCATAGCCCTGCATCGGGATGATCTCGTCCTTGAACTTGCCTTCGACCGTGGCCTTGTGGGCCAGCTGGTGCGAACGGACGCCGAACAGGTCCTGCTGCTCACGGGTGATGCCGTGCATCTTGCCGAGCATTTCCGCAGTCAGGCCCATCATCCCGGATGCCTTGGCAGCATGCAAGGACAGGTGCGGGTTGGGGTCGACGCCATGCATCATGCTGACGTGGCCCATGTGCTCCACGCCACCGATCACGAACACATCGCCATTACCGGTCATGATCGCCTGGGCAGCGGTGTGCAGCGCGCTCATCGACGAGCCGCACAGGCGGCTGACGGTCTGCGCCGCCGAGGTGTGCGGGATCTGGGTCATCAGCGAGGCCATGCGGGCGATGTTCCAGCCCTGCTCCAGGGTCTGGTTGACGCAGCCCCAGATCACGTCCTCGACCTCTTTCGGGTCGACCTTGTCGTTGCGCTCCAGCAGCTTGCTGATCAGGTGGGCCGACATGTCCTCGGCGCGGGTATTGCGGTGCATGCCACCCTTGGAGCGGCCCATGGGCGTGCGACCGAAGTCGACAATCACCACGTCTCTTGGATTCAGGCTCATATCAAATCTCTCGCTCTAGCTCGTTGACCGCTCAGTTGAAGAAGCGCTGGCCGTTCTTGGCCATTTCACGCAGCTTGGCGGTCGGGTGGTACAGCGGCCCCAGGTCGGCGTATTGATCGGCCAGGGCGACGAATTCGGCCACACCGATCGAGTCGATGTAACGCAGCGCACCACCGCGGAATGGAGGGAAGCCAATACCGTAGACCAGGCCCATGTCGGCTTCGGCGGCCGTCTCCACGATGCCGTCTTCCAGGCAGCGCACGGTTTCCAGGCAAAGCGGCACCATCATCCAGTTGATGATGTCTTCGTCGGTGACTTCGCGCTGCTCGAAGACGATCGGCTTGAGCACGTCCAGCACGGTAGCGTCGAAGACCTTCTTCGGCTTGCCGCGCTTGTCGGTCTCGTAGGCATAGAAGCCCTTGCCGTTCTTCTGGCCCAGGCGGTTGGCCTCGTACAGCGCGTCGACGGCCGAACGGCGCTCATCCTTCATGCGGTCCGGGAAGCCCTCGGCCATCACGTCGCGACCGTGGTGGCCGGTGTCGATGCCGACCACGTCCATCAGGTACGCCGGGCCCATCGGCCAGCCGAACTTTTCCATGACTTTGTCGATACGTACAAAGTCGACACCGGCACTGACCAACTTGGCAAAACCGCCGAAGTACGGGAACAGCACGCGGTTGACCAGGAAGCCCGGGCAGTCGTTGACCACGATCGGGTTCTTGCCCATTTTCTTGGCGTAGGCCACGGTGGTGGCGACCGCCACTTCACTGGACTTCTCGCCACGGATCACTTCCACCAGCGGCATCATGTGCACCGGGTTGAAGAAGTGCATGCCGACGAAGTTTTCCGGACGCTTGAGCGCCTTGGCCAGCAGGTTGATGGAGATGGTCGAGGTGTTGGAGGCAAGGATCGCATCGTCCTTCACCTGACCTTCCACTTCAGCCAGCACGGCCTGCTTGACCTTGGGGTTCTCGACCACGGCTTCGACGACGATGTCGACATTGGCGAAGTCGCCATAGGACAGGGTCGGGCGAATGGCATTGAGCGCCTCGGCCATCTTGGCCGGGGTCAGGCGGCCCTTGTCGACGCGGTTGCCGAGCAGCTTGGAAGCCTCGTTCAGGCCCAGCTGGATGGCTTCCTCGCGGATGTCCTTCATCAGGATCGGAGTGCCCTTGACCGCCGACTGGTAGGCGATGCCGCCCCCCATGATGCCAGCGCCCAGCACGGCGGCCTGTCTCACGTCATGGGCGATCTCGTCATGGGCCTTGGCTTTGCGTTTGAGCTCCTGATCGTTCAGGAACAGGCCGATCAGGCTTTCGGCAACCGAGGTCTTGGCCAGCTTGGCAAAGCCTGCGGCTTCGACTTCCAGGGCCTTGTCACGGCCAAAGTTGGCGGCCTTCTGGATGGTTTTGATGGCTTCGACCGGGGCCGGGTAGTTCGGGCCAGCCTGGCCGGCGACGAAGCCCTTGGCGGTCTCGAAGGCCATCATCTGCTCGATGGCATTGAGCTTGAGCTTTTCCAGCTTCGGCTGGCGCTTGGCCTTGTAGTCCAGCTCGCCACTGATGGCGCGCTTGATCAGGTCGAGGGCACCGGCCATCAGCAGCTCAGGGGCGACCACGGCATCGACGGCACCCACTTTCAGCGCGTCTTCGGCACGGTTTTCCTTGCCGGCGGCAATCCACTCGATGGCGTTGTCCGAACCGATCAGGCGCGGCAGGCGCACGGTACCGCCGAAGCCCGGATAGATCCCCAGCTTGACTTCCGGCAGGCCGATCTTGGCGCTGCTGGACATGACCCGGTAGTCGGCCGCCAGGCACATTTCCAGGCCACCGCCCAGAGCGATACCGTTGATGGCGGCGACGGTCGGCACTTCGAGGTCTTCGAAGGCGCTGAAGATACGGTTGGCTTCCAGGTTGCCGGCGACCAGCTCGGCCTCGGGCAGCTTGAAGTTGTCGACGAACTCGGTGATGTCGGCGCCGACGATGAACACGTCCTTGCCACTGCTGACGATCACGCCCTTGACCGAGGCGTCGGCCTGGATGGCATCGACGGCCTGGCGAAGCTCGTTCAGGGTCAGGCGGTTGAACTTGTTGACGGACTCACCCTTGAGGTCGAACTTGAGCTCGACGATGCCACTTTCAAGAGCCTTAACCGTGATGGCTTTACCTTCGTAAATCATCAACTGATCTCCACGATATGGAAGCTGAACAGTACACGCCGATCGCTGCAGCAGAAGCAGGCCTAGCTGCCCTGCCCCAGGCACACCCGTCAGCGCGCTAGTCGGGAGTATGGCTTGGCGAGATGACATACAAACGCTCAATTCATACGCCCGTTTGATTTGGGTGTGCACACATTCTCCGAAAAGACCGGCGTTGTCAAATGCTCGCGAGCACGGCGAAAACGCGACTTTCCGGTCATTTTGTATCGTCCTGGTACAAAACATGATGACAGTGATCGCCGAGCATTCATGTCAGCGATTGACCACGCGCAGCAGAACACGTTGCAACCATCAGCTTGCGCGACAAGCGTTGGCGGCTACACTGCCACTTGCTTGAATGAATACCCGGCCTGCCTGGCCTTTTCTGCGCAGCAGAACGCAAAGCGGCGACTTGGCACCCCACCCCTTCAGGGGCTCAGCCAAGCCGCCGCTTTGTCGTTATGGAATGTCAGGACAAGGTTTCAAGGACGTAGGCAACATCCTGCAATACAGCCGTATCCCCACGCTCGGTCCAATACAGGGCGATCATCCGCGCATCGGCCTCGACCTTGTAGACGCTCGCGGGCAAGCGCCCCAAGGCCTCCATGAAGCGAGGGTCTTCGCAGGGTTCGCGCCACTGGTTCCACCACACACCCGGGCTGATCTGCCAGAAGCTGAAGCTGTCCTCATGCCCGCGGCGGCGTGCCCGGTGGTACTGCGGGCAAGGGCTTGGCGGCTCCTTTTCCAGCCAGTGCGGCCACTGCTGCGGCGCCAGCTGCATGGCCAGGCCCATGCGCCGTGCTTCCAGGCGCAGCTTCATCTGCTCGCTCTGCTTGCGCGAACTGCGCAACCAGGAAAGCGGGCTGAGAATCAGCGCAAGGATTGACACCACCAGCAATACCGTCATATCAGTAGTTCCCATAAAGCGTTGCAAATGAGCTGGTTAGCCATTTTTCACGGAAGACCCGCCCGAAAGCGACCATACTTCTTCTATCGCGATTGCCAGGAGTACCGCTCATGCAATACGAACATTTGTTGGTCGCCGTCGACCTGACCGAAGAATGCGACCCGGTGATCAAGCGCGCCATGGCGCTGGCCAAACCTTCGAATGCCAAGGTTTCGCTGGTACATATCGTCGAGCCGATGGCCATGGCATTCGGTGGCGACGTGCCCATGGACCTGTCGCAGCTGCAACAGCAACAGTTCGACCAGGCCAAGGAGCGCATGGACCGCCTGTTCAACAAATACCCGGACATACAGCGCGGCGATTCGCACCTGACCTACGGCCAACCGCGCCAGGAAATCCACCAGCTGGCCAAGGACCAGAAGTGCGACCTGATCGTGGTCGGCAGCCATGGCCGCCATGGCCTGGCATTGCTGCTGGGCTCCACCGCCAATGACGTGCTGCATGGTGCGCCGTGCGATGTCTTGGCGGTGCGGTTGCTGAAGAAGGAATGACTTGACCTGGCCCGGCCCTATCGCCGGCAAGCCAGCTCCCACAGGGATACCACACGGCTTGAAACCTGTGGTGTACCTGTGGGAGCTGGCTTGCCGGCGAAGGGCCAGCTCCGGCTGACGACTATCAGCCTTCCAGCTCGGCCCAGCGCTCTACCAGGGCATCCAGCTCGCCCTGCAGTTTCTCGATCTTCGCCAGCACCGCCGAGGTTTCTGCGATCGGCCGCTGGTAGAAGCCCGCCGCATTCACTTCTTCCTGGGCCTCTGCCATGCGCTTCTCGACCTGGTCGATCTGCCCCGGCAGCATCTCCAGCTCACGCTGCAGCTTGTAGCTGAGCTTTTTCTTCGAAGCGTCTTCCGCCACCGCTGCAGCAACTGGCGCGGGCTTGTCCTCGACTTTCTCGACCACTGCGCTGTTGAGCTCGGACTTGCCACCCTTGCTCTCGGTCACGCCCAGCAGTTTCGGCGAGCCGCCCTGGCGAATCCAGTCCTCGTAGCCGCCCACGTACTCACGCACCTTGCCCTCGCCTTCAAACACCAGCGTGCTGGTGACGACGTTGTCGAGGAAGGCCCGGTCGTGGCTAACCATCAGCACGGTGCCTTTGTAGTTGGCCAGCACTTCTTCAAGCAGCTCAAGGGTTTCCACGTCCAGGTCGTTGGTCGGTTCGTCGAGCACCAACAGGTTGGCCGGTTTGCTGAACAGCTTGGCCAGCAGCAGGCGCGCACGTTCGCCACCCGACAATGCCTTGACTGGCGTGCGGGCACGCTGAGGGCTGAACAGGAAGTCGCCCAGGTAGCTCAGCACGTGCCGGTTCTGGCCGTCGATCTCGATGAAGTCACGGCCTTCGGCCAGGTTGTCGATCACGGTCTTTTCCAGCTCGAGCTGGTGGCGCATCTGGTCGAAGTAGGCCACCTCCAGCTTGGTGCCGCGCTCGACCTTGCCCGAAGTAGGCTCCAGGCCGCCGAGCATCAGCTTGAGCAAGGTGGTCTTTCCGGTACCGTTGGCGCCCAGCAGGCCGATACGGTCCTGACGCTGCAGGACCATGGAAAAGTCCTTGACCAGCATCGGCCCTTCGGCGTGATGGAAGCTGACGTTTTCCAGCACCATGACCTGTTTGCCGGACTTTTCCGCCGACTCGATCTGGATGTTGGCCTT
>NZ_JABMCW010000102.1:0-16943 GCF_013179705.1 Pseudomonas sp. CM25
GGCCAGGGCTATGACCAAGGCCGTTATCGCTTTGCCGCCGACGGCCGCCTGTTGCCCGCCTGGAGCCCGTCATGCAGCGAGTAATCGGCGTGCTGATGCTGGCGGCGATCAGCTGCCAGGCCCTCGGCCAACCGAAGGATGCCAGCGAGCAGCGCCAGTGGCTGCTGGAGCAGGTTCGCCGCGGCGAAGCGCTGCACCGTGACGACCTGGTGCGCGATGCGCTCGGCCGTCTGCAGTTGCTGGAACCGCGCAACCCCGATGTGCTGCTGGCGGCCTTGGGCCTGGCGCTACGCGAAAAGAACAGCGCCCAGGCTGAACAGTTACAGGCCAGGCTCAGCGCCTTGGCGCCCGGCAGCCTGCAGGCTCGCCAGGCCACACGCCTGCTCCAGCTGCAGCAGCCCGAAGCGGCGCGGCGCTTGCAGCAAGCGCGGCTGCTGGCCGTTACCGGGCGCAACGCAGAGGCGCTGGCAGCGTACGAGCAGTTGTTCGCAGGCGAGCCACCCAGCCTGGAGCTGGCGCTGGACTACTGGCGGGTGCGCGGCAACCTGCCAGGCCAGCGCCCGGCGGCGATCAGGCAGTTGCAGCAACTGGACCGCCAGTATCCCGGCAACGCCGGGTTGCGCCAGACCCTGGCCGGCTGGCTGTTTGCCGAAAAGCGTGACCGCGAAGCGCTGGCCCTGCTCGATGAGCTGGCCCGCGACCCCAACGCGCGGGATGCTGCTGCCCAGCGCGAGTTCGACTACCTGGCTGGGCAGTCGGTCAGCACTGCCAGCGCAGCGGCCTGGCAAGCCTTCCTCCAGCGCTACCCGGCCTCGCCACTGCTGGCGCAGGCCGGCCAGACCCTGCAACAGCAGCGCACGTTGCTGGCCGACCCGGCTTGGCAGGCGGGCCAGCGCGGCAAGGCGTTGGTCGACAAGGGGCGCAACGCCGAAGCCGAAGCGCAGCTGCGCCGGGCGCTGCGCCAGTACCCGGATGACGCCAGCCTGCACGGTGCACTAGGTTACGCGCTGATGCGTCAGGGCCGCTATGAAGACGCCCATGCAGCGTTCCGCGCGGCCAGCGCGAAGGAGCAGGACACCTACTCGATCAGCCAGTGGAAGGACCTGGAGTCGTCCAGCCAGTACTGGGCACTGCTGAACAAGGGCGAACGGGCATTGCAGGCGCAGGATTTGCGCGGTGCACGCGCGTTTTACCTGCAGGCGCGTCAGCAGCGGCCAAAGGATGAGTACGCATTCCTGGGCCTGGCGGATGTTGCGCTGGCCGAGGGCAACGGCGCTGCCGCCGAGCGGCAGTTCCTGCAGGTACGGCGCATGGCGCCGGACAACGAAAGCGCCGTGCGCGGCTTGATGCGCGTGTACCAGGCACAGTCACCCGACAAGGCGCAGGCGTACCTGGACAGCCTGCCACCACGCCAGCAAGTGCAGTTCGCCAGCCTGCGTCGCAACCTGCAGCTCGCGCGGTTGAGGCAGCAAGGGGAAGCAGCCTTGCAGCGCGAAGACTGGGCCACCGCCAGCCAGGCCCTGGCCCAGGCTGCGAGCTTGGCCCCCGATGAGCCCTGGCTGGTCTACCAGTTGGCCAACAGCCTGCGTCAGCAGGGGCGCAGCGCCGAGGCCGATGCGGCTTTCGCCAGGCTGGTCCGGCAGCAGCCTGGCGACCCGGCCACGCGCTACGCCCATGGCCTGTTCCTGGAGTCCAGCGACCGCGATGCCCTGGCCCTCGATAGCCTCGCGGCGGTGCCGCCGGCAGCCTGGAACGCTGACATGCACGCGCTGCAGCAGCGTATCCAGCGGCGCCTGACCCTGGCCTCGGCGCAGCAGTTGCAGGCACAGGGCCGCGGTGCCGAGGCCACAACCCTGCTCGAAGCCGGCCTGGCGCGGGGTGAGGGCGGCCCCGACGACCTGATGCTGTTGGCCGACTGGGCAGCCGCGCGCGGGGAACCAGGGAAGGCGCGCGACTATTACTGGCGAGTGCTTGCCGTGCAACCCGGGCGACCCGAAGCGCGTCTTGGGGTGATCGAAAGCGCGGTGGCCGAAGGCAACCTGGCACAGGCCCGGCACATGCTGGGGGTGCAGGTGCCCCGGTTGGCCGCCGATGACAACAACGGCCAGCGGCGCCTGGCAGCGGTCTGGGTTGCCCTGGGCGAACACGACCAGGCGGCCAGGCAGCTTGATCAGCTTGCCGCGCAGTCGCCTCGCCCCGACCCACTGCTGCGACGCGATGCAGCGCGCCTGGTAGCGCAGACCGACCCGCAGCGGGCGCTGGACCTGTATGCCGCAGCGATGGCCGATGCACAGCTGCTGGATCGTGCTGGCGCAGCGCCGCGGGATGACCAGGCACTGACGCTTGCCAGCCGTGAGCAAGCCAGCGACGACTGGCTGGCGCGCAGCCTGCGCAGTGATGTGGATGCGTTGTACCGCCAGCGCAACACCCACGTGACCCTGATGCACGACTACGGCTGGCGCGAGGATGACGGTACTCCGGGCACGTCGCAACTGAGCACCCACTCGACCTTGCTGCATGTGGATACCCCCTGGCAGGACGGCACCGCCTTTGCGCGGGTCGAGCGCATCGGCATGGATGCGGGCGCGTTCGAGCAGAACGCGCAGGGGCGCTACACCCCGGATTTCGGCAGTTGCCAGTTTGTCGGCAGCAGCGCTGACGGCAAGGCGCTGCCCGCCTGCGAGGGCGGTTCGCAAAGCGCTGACGGCAGTGTCCTGGCGCTGGGTTGGCAGGGCAGCCGTTGGGCGCTCGACCTGGGCACCACCCAGGGCTACGCGATCAACAACTGGCTGGGGGGCGCGACGCTCAACGGCGACCTCGGCCAGGTCGGCTGGTCGCTGACCGCTTCGCGGCGGCCCATGAGCAACTCGCTGCTGTCGTTCGCCGGCGCCCGTGACCGCCCGACAGGTGTGCGCTGGGGCGGGGTCACGGCCAACGGCGCCACGCTCGGCCTGAGCTGGGACCAGGGCGGCGACAACGGGGTCTGGGCCAGCCTTGGGCACCATTGGCTGTACGGCCAGAACGTTGCTGACAACCAACGCACGCGGGCCATGGCCGGTTATTACCACCGCGTGGTGGAAAAGGCCGACGAGCGCGTGCGTGTCGGCCTGACGCTGATGCACTGGCGCCACGACAAGGACCTGGGCGGCTACAGCCTGGGGCAGGGCGGCTACTACAGCCCGCAGCGCTATACCTCGGTGGGTGTGCCGGTCAGCAATGCCTGGCGCAACTACGACTGGTCACTGTTGCTGGAAGGGTCCGTCAGCTGGTCCCAGGCCCACAGTGCCAGCAGCCGGCTGTACCCGGACGTACACCTCAACCGCAAGGTGCTGGCGCAGTATGCTGTCGACTCCAACCTCGACGCCATGACTGAAGCCAGTGACAGCAGCGGCTTGGGCTATCGCCTGCGCGGCCTGTTCGAACGGCGCCTGAGTGACCATTGGGTGCTGGGCGGCGGTTTCGACTGGCAGCACAGCGATGACTATGCGCCCAGCCATGGCATGCTTTACCTGCGCTACCTGTTCGAGCCGTGGCGCGGCAACCTGGCGCTGCCGGTGACACCGCTGGAGCCCTATAGCGAGTGGCGGTGATTGACTGGAAGGTTGACACCGGGCACACCGCCCCACCATTATCCAGCCATACCCACGCAACGGGCTTTCCAGCATGTCCATGACCAACCACGCCATTTCCGCTTCGGGCTTTATCGCCCAGGCAGACGCGTGCGTTGCCGTTGCCAAGAAATCCAAGAAACAGCCGCTCATCTGACCGAGGCGCGCTGTCTCGTCAGGTGGGCTGACGAGACAGAAGGCGCCAGGTATCCCTGCCAGACCACTTCCTCTCTTCGCCCTGCTGACGCTGACTATCGGTCAACATCAGGAGTTTTTGCATGTCGAATTTCCGTGGTATCTGGATCGCCCTGGTCACGCCATTGCGCGGCAATGAAGTCGACTTTGTCGCGCTGGAAAAGCTGGTGAACAAGCTGCTCGAAGACGGCGTCTCCGGTTTTGTGGTGTGCGGTACCACGGGGGAAGCGGCCGCGCTGTCCAAGGCCGAGCAGCTGGCCGTGCTGGATGCCGTGCTGGCCTGGGTGGAGCCGGGCAGGGTGGTGATGGGCCTGTCGGGGTACAACCTGGGTGAACTGCTGGCCTTCCAGGCGCAAATCCAGCAGCGCCAGATCGGCGGGCTGCTGGTGCCCGCACCGTGCTACATCCGCCCGTCGCAAGCCGGCATCGAGGGCTTTTTCAACACGGTGGCGGATGCCGCCAGCGTACCGCTGATCGTCTACGACATCCCTTACCGCACCGGCGTGCGCATCGAGCGGGAAACCTTGCGCCGTATCGTGCGCCACCCGCGCATTGCCGCCGTCAAGGATTGCAGCGGCGACAGCGAAACCACCCTGGCCCTGATCGAGGACGGCCACGCCCAGGTGCTGGCTGGCGAAGACCTGCAGATCTTCAACAACCTGTGCCTGGGCGGTGCAGGGGCCATTTCGGCTTCGGCGCAGGTGCGCGCAGACCTGTATGTACGCATGCTGCAGCAGGTCGAAGGTGGCAACTGGCTGGCCGCGCGCGGCACGTTCTATCAGATTCTGCCGTGGATCAGGCTGGCCTTCGCCGAGCCCAATCCGGCGGTGATCAAGGCGGCCTTGCACCTGCAAGACTTGATCAGTGACGAGCTGCGCGAGCCCATGCAGGCCTGCACGCCATTCACCCGGGGCAAGCTGCAGGCCGTGCTGGATTCGCTCGGTGCTTGAAGCGACCAGGGCAGGCAACGCCGCTTCTACAGGCATGGCCACGTTGCAACAAATGAGCAGCCTTGTGCTGCGAAGCGCCGCGCGGGCGGCGCCCGGTCTCATAGGCGCTGCATTTCTTGCGGCCAGCACTCGTCAGCCCTGATGCGCCCCAAAGCCAGCCCCGATCAATCTTGTCATTTGCCCATGCTTAGGGCAGGGTCGTTAACACGGACATCTCTGCCAAGGAGTCACCCATGTCAAAGCTCTATCCCAGTATTGACCCTGAGGGGCTGGTCGAGTACTCGGTGGTCTACACCGACCGCTCGCTCAACCACATGTCGCAGGCATTTCAAGGCGTGATGAAGAACATCTCCACGACCCTGAAACAGGTCTACAACGCCCAGGCTGTTGCGGTAGTGCCGGGCAGCGGTACATTTGGCATGGAAGCGGTGGCGCGGCAGTTTGCCACCGGCCAGCAATGCCTGGTGATCCGCAACGGCTGGTTCAGCTATCGCTGGAGCCAGATCCTCGAAACGGGCAACATCCCGGCGGCCACCACCGTACTTAAAGCCCGGCCGGTCGAAAGCGGTCGCCAGGCTGCCTACGCGCCACCCCCGCTGGACGAAGTGCTGGCGGCCATTCAGGCGCACCGGCCGCAAATTGTCTTCGCCCCCCACGTTGAAACCTCATCCGGGATCATCCTGCCCGACGCTTACCTGCGCGCTGTCGGCGATGCCGTGCACGCGGTGGGGGGCTTGTTCGTGCTCGACTGCATCGCCTCGGGAACCGTCTGGGTCGATATGCACAAGTGCGCAGTCGACCTGCTGATCAGCGCACCCCAGAAAGGCTGGAGCGCATCCCCTTGCTGCGCCCTGGTGATGCTCAGTACCTTGGCTGTCGAGCGCATCGGGCATACGCAAAGCAGCAGCTTTGCCTGCGACCTGAAAAAGTGGCTGCAGATCATGCAGGCCTATGAACAGGGCGGGCATGCCTACCACGCCACAATGCCCAGCGATTCTCTGGCACGGTTCAACGAAGTGATGAACGAGATGCAGGCCTACGGGTTCGACAAGCTGCGCAGCGAACAACAGCTGCTGGGCGACCGGGTGCGCGCCATGTTGACCGGCAAAGGCATCAACAGTGTCGCCGCCGCCGGCTTCCAGGCCCCGGGCGTGGTGGTCAGCTACACCGATGATGCCGACATCAAGAGCGGTAGGAAATTTGTCGAGCATGGCCTGCAGATAGCGGCGGGTGTGCCGTTGCAGTGTGATGAGCCGGCCGATTTCCAGACCTTCCGCATCGGGCTGTTCGGCCTCGAAAAGCTGCACAACATCGAGCGTACGGTCAGCACCCTTGAGCAGGCTCTGGACGAAGTGATGGCGCCTTAGGCTGTTCACCATCTTTGGGATCAAGCGCCGCGCGGGCGGCGCTTGATCCCATGGGCGCTGAGTCTTGTCCCGGCGGCAAATAGTGTGGTGTTTCAGAAGTACCACTGAAAAATCACTTGCCCAGCGCTCGTGCTGTACGAGCGACTGAGGCGAGAATATCTTCTACCTTGTTATGCCACCGAAACGGTTTCGGACTCTGGTTGTAAGTTTCCAGATAATTCTCAATCGAAGCTTCAATGCTGGCGAGTGTGTCGGAGAACTGTTAGTCGGGTGCTTTGAAGACCTGGGGCCCTATTGCCTGCCCCAGATTGTGCGTCGGATGCAGGAAGCCTGCCAAGATCACTTGTCGACATGCGCGATGGCAGTTTCGATTACGTTGGCGGTGAGGGCGCGATAGAGCTGGCCATCACCTACGACTTGGGTTTTTCGTCGAACACGCAGTGCGGTGGCATGGTTTAACGAGCGACCGTCGTTTGCATCCGAATGACCAATGGGTAGGGTGCCCGCGCAGCCTGGATAGGTAGAATGAGTCTGCATCCGTGAAGAGGCAGGGAAGAACTAATCCTGGCTGTTTCCGAGGCCCTGCTATCCAGAGCCCCGGACTCTCTAAGTTGGTCGAAAATTACCACTCTTGACCGGCGGGCAGCGCCCGCGCCTGTGCGCGTATTTAAACTTTTCGCGCCATCATTCAATGCCTTTTCAAAATCTTTCCAAAAGATAATATTGCTTAGAGCTTGGTAGTTCCAAATACCGGCGCATATATCCAGCGTGTTTTGTCAAGTCCTTGACTTGAGATCGTGCTTGATGCCGGGGTTCATCAATGAAGCTGGTGAAACCTTTTAAGGGGAGTTCGGTTTTTAGCAATTGGTCTTGCAGATATTGAAGGTTGAATACGTCCGTGTTGTTTAGTCTTCCGTCGTTTCTATAATCTACTTTTTGCCCTTTGGAGATTGCGTCGAAATAATCCAGATACCTACTCATGGAATGTTTGTCTGCCCAAACGTCCATTTGATTTATAGAGGCGGCATTTTGCAAGTCCCCTGGCGATAGGTGGTTCACTATGTTGTCAAATATTTCTGGATACATGGGCTCTATTTCCGTTAAAAATCTGAAGGCGCCCCTTTGTTGTTCTTGCCTACTAGGCACAGGACTAACGGTAGTTATAGGCTCGGCGTTAACCCTGGAATGCGCTATGTCTGACCGGTTACGTCGCCCCCCAAAAAAGCCCTTGATTCTACTCCATAGGCTAACCGTTCCTGTCGGGTCGACACGGTTGACTGGATCTCCGGAGCAATAGGCGTACGTGTTTACCCCGCCGGCTCCAAAAGGGCTGAAACGATCTGGGCTGGTAAATCTCATCAATAGAGGGCTGTACTCACGATGACCGTTTCCCAAATGATATAAATTTGCCAGGGGATTGAGCAATGCTCCGTTAAAGCCAATCTTGAAAGTGCGTTGAGAAGGCAGTTTGCTATGGCCGTAGACGGTATAGTTGGTAAATGTGGTGAGAGAAGTATGTCGGCAGTCTGGTTTCATGGCTGTTCTTCTTGGGGTCTAAAGGGTGGGGTGTATTGGTTTTTCATTTGGCGGTTCAAATGCTTTTGTTTTTAGGGTGCAGCCTTAAGTGGTGATTCATAAGGTTTGATTAGTGTTTGATATGGGGGTTGCGGACCCCGCTTGGAAACATGCCTTTTAAGTCCCACCTCCGAATCTGCATCGCGGTTGAGGTGTTGGTCAACTGGCAGAATTACCAGTTTCTGCACCAAAGAAATGCCGCAAACACAGCATGGAACAAGCTAGTGTGGTGTTTCAGAAATACCACTGAAAATTTGGCATAGCTCGGTAGAGCCCTACTCTTCAAGCGTTGTGTATCGACATGGGCCGACCAGCGACTGTCACTACCCTATCTGAAACTGAAAGTGCGGAGCCGCTACGCCGTGTCCAGCTCCGCAAAGGCGCCCAAGATGCACGTCTGCGGGCCGAAATAATCCGCGCTTGTGCAGCCGGCGATTCTGGCAATGACATTGCTCAGCGCTTGGGTACCACCAAGGATCGTATCGCGGTGGCGGCAACGTTTCGCTGAATTGGGATTGTTGGGTTTGAACGATGAACCCCGCTCTGGCCCGCCACGCACGATCTCGGTTGAGCAGGTTCAGCAAGTAGTCAATCAGGTATTCCAAGGTAAGCCCGACGATTCCAGCCACTCGAGTACTCGCCGCATGAGCCGCGAGACAGGCCTTTCTCCTGCCAGCGTCATGCGTATCTGGCACGCGTTCGGGATCAAGCCGCATCTGGAAAAAACCTTCAAGCGTTCCACCGATCCGTTGTTTTTCGAAAAGGTTCACGACATCGTCGGGCTGTACTTGAATCCCGGGTCATCGATTGCGTACCAGTCCTCGTCGCTTGGCTTGAAGAACGTCGAGCTTTGCCAGTAGGCATTGCCGCCCACGGTGAACTTGCGGCGCCGGCGAATTCAGCCCTGCAGCCATTGGCTGTGGTCGCGATACAGGGCATGCATGTCATCCTGCCGGGAGATGCGGGCGGCAGCGGGTAGGGCACCTGGATCTTCCTGATTATAAGTGCGGATAAGAATTGATCGCAATTATAGTGATATCAAGGTGCTTTGCAATGTTGTCAGGTTCAACGGATAGGTGCCGAGTACGTGCCCCGGTAAGACCTGATGCTTTGTGTAAACAGCATCAGGTCCAGCATGCCTTACAGCCCCAGTTCAGTCAGGCCTGGGTGATCGTCTGGTCGGCGACCCAGTGGCCAGTGGAACTTGCGCTCGCTTTCCTTGATAGGCATATCGTTGATGCAGGCGAACCGGCGGTGCATCAAGCCATCCGCTTCGAATTCCCAGTTTTCATTGCCATAGGAGCGGAACCAGTTACCCGAATCGTCGTGCCACTCGTAGGCGTAACGGACGGCGATGCGGTTGTCGGTGAAGGCCCAGAGCTCTTTGATCAGCCGGTAGTCCAGCTCTTTTTTCCACTTGCGAGTGAGGAATGCCTGGGCCTCTTCGCGATTGGTGGCAAACTCGGCACGGTTACGCCATTGGGTATCCAGCGTGTAGGCGAGCGCAACTTTTTCGGGAGCGCGGGAATTCCAACCATCCTCAGCAAGTCGGACTTTTTCAATCGCTGATTCGCGAGTGAAGGGAGGAAGTGGCGGGCGAGCTTGTTCGTTGGGCATGAGGGTGCCTCCAATCATGTGGATCGTTCAGTGGAGTTAGCATTTCGTGCAACTTCAAGCGCGTGTGCGCTGTACTTCTTTTTTGAGCAAAATTTCGGCGACTTCTTTCGCGCTATCGATCGCGGTATAGTCGCCCATTATGCGGGCCACGGTTATCGTGCCCTCTATAAGCACGAACAATTGCCTGGCCAGAACAATCGGATCTGTGACGCCTAAATCGCTGGTCAGTTCGAGGGTATAGTCAAGCAGCTTTTGTTTATGCAGCTTTGCGATCTGTCGAATGGGATCGTTTGCGTCGCCAATCTCCCCGGCGGTGTTGATGAAAGCACATCCGCGAAAACCGTCAGACTCAAACCAACGCTTGAGCACATCAAAAATGCCCAGGATACGTTGTTGTGGAGTTTGCGCTTTTTCGCATTCACCACGAAACCACTGCATCCAGCGTACATCGCGTGCATTCAGCGCAGCTGCCGCTACATCGTCCTTGGTCGCAAAATAGCGATAAATACTTTTACGTGCTACACCCGAGGTCTTTACGAGGAGGTCCATGCCAGTGGCGTGAATCCCGTTTTCGTAAATCAGCTTCTCGGCAGTAGCCAGAATTTTTTCGCGTGTATCGGTCATTGGCTTATCCATGTGGCCAAGGTAGAACGATCGTTCTCCCTGGTCAAGCATTTGTTGAAATCTTGGCGGCTCAGGCACCCGGAAGATTGCCAGTACCCCCTGAAAGCCAGGCCTATCAAGCCATCCTCTTTCTACCAACCCTGCAGTAAACGCCTATACCACCGTCATCTTTGACAAAGTGACCTGGGCCCCCGGTTCGCAAATAGTCGGCCAGCACGCTCCCGCAGATGCGGCGCTGGCCTGGAGGTTGGTGATAAAGTTGCCGGAGCCGGCTTGTCTGGTAATGAACACGGTGACGGGGGTATCGAATGCTTTTCGTTGTGCTGCTCGGCGGTAAACATCCTCGGGCAAAAATAGAAGTGCACGACGTCGCTTTCGTCGTGGCCGACACGCTGGAGCAAGCCTACCCGGAGCTTCGTGACAGCTGGTTTGGCAGCCCCAAGGGCATGCACATCGACGCGTGGATGGCCATCGATGGTGTCGAGGGCTGGCGCGTGGAATTCAGCACCTTGGCGCCATTGCCGGATGCGCCTTGCCTTTACTTCATCAACCTGGGTGGCTACGAGTCACAGGCTTTCGGCGAAGCGCATCATTATCTGTTGGTCGTGGCCAGGGACAAGCGGGAGGCCAAGGCAAAAGGCAAGCGGCAGATCCTGCCGCATTGGGCTCAAGCCCACACCGATGCAGTGCTGGATGTTGATGACTGTTTGCCAATTGATCAGGTCGGCGGCCGATATGTGCATCTGGTCGAGGGGCCACATGCCGGGATCGTGCAGCGCAACGCTTACATCGTGCTTACCTAGGCTGGGCACCTGGGCACCTGGGCACCTGGGCACCTGGGCGAGTGGGGCAGGTGGGTGTCTGTTATCGACCCCATAGCAGACATTCAGATGGAAGCCCCAACCATCTATATATAGGCTGTGCGTTCTGAAATGGATTTCCAGGTAAGGGCAAGCGGCTTATGGCAAGTTCCGAAATTCACGAACGGTTGAACAACCGTCGATTCACCGTCGCCAACAACACCCACGGGCTATCGGGCAACGGAACGGTATTTCATTATCTCGTCGACGGTGGGGCCATCACCGGCACTTACCAAGGCGGCCGGATCCGCATGGGCTCTCAAGTGGGGCGGGTGACAGGCCGCAACACCATCGAGCTTCTTTATCACTGCATTACCACTGAGGATGAGATCCTCGCTGGCTGGTCGCGCGGTGAGATTGGCCTAGACCAACATGGCCGCACGACGCTTCACTTTGTTTGGGGATGGTTATCAGGTGCGACGGGTGGGGGCGAGTCTAGTTACGTCGAGCTTGCCGAATAGCTAGCCTATTGCAGAAGCAGCGATTCTCGAACGTTTGCAATGGGTCGATGCCGGTCAAAATTCTCTTCAAGGGAGTGTGAATTGTGCGGGCGGTCTGGAGCTATCTTCAGCATGCAGATATTTTCAACAATTGCTGCGCTGCACTTTATTTTGCCGTCAAGCAAAAAGGGTGGCAGCTGGACGTAGGTCGACGGACCGAGACTCCATGGCCGGCTCTGCTAGGATGACTCGCTCACCAGAACTTGAGCTACAGACGATCAACCACTAAAAGGAATTTCCATTGATCAAGCAATGTGTACTCGGTCTTGCAATCGCATCGATACTAACAGGCTGCGGCGAGGACAGAGAGAAGACCGCCCGCACCAAGATCGGCGCAATCAGCGTAGCGTTCGATGCCCGCCCGCAAGGCACCCCAAACGCCAGCGGTACCAGAACGCTGACCCGGCAAACCATCAACCAGTGCGTCGAACACCTGACCAAAACCAAGGCTGACTTCGACGTCATCCGCAAGGACTATGCCGACACCCAGGCAGTGCAGTCGATGGAGACCAAAGCGCTGTATGGAAAGGTGCGCGGCCAGCTGGCGACTTGTCAGCAGACGAAGGCTAAGTTGGACTATTGAGAGCTGACGCAACTCACTCAAAGGAATTGAGGACCGGATGCCATGAACGACATCAACAATGTGCAACGTTTGTATTCCATGGAAGGCGCAGCCCACCTGTACTCCAGCGACCCTGCAATACTCACCCCCGCAGATCTCTACAATGTGAAGCACGAGCCCGCACACCTTGCGGCGCTGCAGAACTGCAACATCTACCTCATCGTCCGCCGCCCCCGGGTGTACCTGCAGCCGGAGAGTTTCAGCCTCAGCGGCCGGACCGTAACCGGCAACTTCCTGGTTCGCCGTGCGCAGGGCATGGTGGCGGTGCCGTTTGTCTACGAAATTCCAAAAAGCTCCATCCCCGCAGATGTGCCGATCGTGGATGTCGCGATCGCGGTAAATGGCGCTGCGATGGTTGCTATCACACCCTGTGGCAAGCAGATGATGTCGGCTAGCGTGATCATCGCCGCATCGGAACATGAGCTTGCCGATGAAGACACCGCGATGGAGGTGCTTTACGTGGGGCAGGGGATTGGCCGAACCCGTGCGCGCACGGCGCTGGACAGGCTGCAATGCCACAGCACCCTGCAGAGGATCCTTGCCGACACGCTCACCAACTTCTACGAGCATGAGGTTTTGCTGTTGCTGTATCGCTTCGAGCACGGGCGCACTGTGGTCAGCAATGGCGGCGATTTCAACGTCGATGCCCAGACGGACGACCACGCCGACCTGGCACACTTCAAGCGCTTGCAGGGCGTGCGTCTGAAGCGTCATGAAGTTGTGTCGCTGGTCGAAGCGGGCCTTATCAATTACTTCAAGCCCTACTACAACAGTTTGCTCAAGGCGACGAGCTTCTCGGCGAAAAACAAGCTGAAGGTTCTCAGGCAATTGATGGCCAAGGGGCCGACCGGGTTGATTGTGGAGCTGTCGACCGTGAACCTGCGTTCGCGCATCGGCACGCTCCATGCCATACCGGTTGACCTTGCAGCTGCCTATCCGCCCGAGGTGCTTGATGGGCGCAACATTGATGATGAGCAAACGCGTGAGCGGTGGCGGGAAGAACTGAGAAGGGTCGCGCATACCCACATCGCAAAGTTTGCCCTGACCACAGCCGATGAGCGAGAGACTTTCATGCATGGGACGGTTTTTCTGGGGGATAGCGAGCGGGTTATGCTGTGAGCCGATGCTTCCGCCGATTGCTGCCTGATGCGGTTAGGCGCACGCATGGAACAGCCAAAGTGACGTTGTGATAGTCATTGACACGTGCGTTCAACGATGCCTTGGTTCCACTTAACTCACGGCCACCAGAGGCTACGATAGAGCCCCGAATCACCATCAACTGCCTGCTTCAATCAATCGCAGGCTTATGATAAGGAAGTCAAGAAAATGGATGTACTTTGCACCTCTCTGGACGAAGTCCGCCAAGGCATCGATGACATAGACCGCAGCCTCGTTTCGCTTCTCGCCAAACGGGGAAGGCTCGTCACGCAAGCGGCGGCCTTCAAGAAAACCTCCGATGATGTACGTGCGCCTGCACGGGTTGAGCAAGTAATAAGGAAGGTTCGTGAAATGGCTGACGAAAGCGGTGCCTCTGCTGAGGTCGTGGAGCAGGTGTACCGGGCGATGATTTCGGCATTCATCACTGAAGAACTGAGCACTCATGCGAAGCTGACCAACGAACCTTCAGCACCTTGATCACAACGCGGGGCTCATCGGAAGCCCCGCCGCTTTTGCTCGCCCACTAGCCCATTTATCAGTCGTGGCCGCTGGTACAGCATGACTTTGCCCAGTAAGCCTGCATGCTGGAATATTTTTTTATTTCCGGTCACGTACGTACAGTTCGGAAGAAGCGACTCAAAGTGCTCAGTGTATTTATGTGCGATGTAAAACAGCACGATAATAGAAAAAATGATGGGCGCAAGGATCAACAGCGCAATCAATCCAGGGTCAACTGTATTCACTTTGATACCTCGCGAAATAAAAAATCACCCACCATCTCGCCTCCCAAGGGGCTGATTACATAATGACGTTTAACCCACCCTTGATCACTAGCAGGAACTGGAACTGCTTGAGGCCTTACCCTAATGGCCCAGATATATTTCAGTCGGAGTGGAGCTTTTTGCCCGACCCATTTGCCTTTGTTCCCAGCCGCCAGTTTTCACGGCGCCGCTTGAGGCGTTGATCAGGCCGCCAGTTTCACGACCCGCTTGCCATCGCCGATCAGGATGTCTTCAAAAAACGCCCCCACCGGCTCGGTTGGGTGGCACAGCTGTATCTCCAGCACCCACACCACTTCGCTCGGGACGATTTCCACCTCGGCCAGTTTGTCCTGCCCATACAGCACATGCGGGAAATCGGCGATGCGGTGGCCGGCCAGGTTGCGTTCAAGCTGCCACCCTTTGGCCTGGGCGCTGCGTTCGGCGAAGTCATACAGCTCCCGTCCGGTCAGCCCGCGGCCCCAGGCCTGGCGGGTTTCGTCGAACACTTCATGCAGCGCCTTGACGCAGGCGTGGTGCAGGTCGTGCTCACCAAACACGAAGGTATCGCCATAGTCGCCTTCGTAGCCGTCCCATACCGGGCCAACGTCAACCACGACGATATCTGTGGTACGTAATACACGTTTCAAATCAACGCCTTGCCGAGGTGTACGGACCGTGTCGTCGCCAAAACGGATGTAGGTCGGGTGCCAGGTATGTGAAGCGCCCATGGCCTGCAAGGTGTGCGCGGCCATTTCCAGCGCCTGGGCGGTGGTCATGCCGACCTGCAGCTGGCTGGCGATGGCGGCGACTGCCCGTACCGACTGCTCGCGCGCCGCCAGCATGCCGTCCAGCGAGTAACGCGGGCCGACCTTTTCCAGCTCGGGGTGCAGTGCGCTGGATAAAGCAGCGGCCGCCGGCGAAGTGCCGCTGGAAACAAAAGCCTCGGCGACAAAACGATGGGGCTGCACGCCTGCTGCAAGGCACAGCTCGCGGGCCTGGCTGATCATCGTCGCGTTGCCGCAAGCATAAACCTGGATGTCGGACCAGCGGTGTGCCTGGGCCAGCGCCACCTGTTGCACGCGTGCCTCGGCCGAAAGAACCCGGTGCCAGCGGAAGTTGGGGTGCGTACGGCTGGCCTCGTCGAGAAAAGCGCAGTCATGGAAATCCGCCTGCGATGAACCGCCCCAGTACAGGGTGACCTGCGCATCACCGGCCAACGCCGTCAGCAGCAAGGGCTTGATGCCTGCGTAACCGGTGCCGGTGGCGAACAGCACCACCGGGAGCTGGTCATCATGCTGCCAGGTGCAGGCACCCACGGGGCCTTCGAGTTGCAGTGTGTCGCCTGCCTGCAGTGTGGGCAGCAGGTGATGCGTGAACAGGCCGCCACTGACCTTGCGGATGTAGAACACCAGCTGCCCCTGGTCCTGGGCTGGCAGGTTGGCGATGGAGAAACAGCGGCTGTCGCCGTTGTCGAGCAGGAACCTGACGTACTGGCCCGCCCGCACCTCCAGCGGCTGGGCAGGCTGCAGCACCAGTTCGACGATATCGGTGCTCAGTTCGCGCTGGGCAACCACCTGCGCCTGGGTTTGCAGTACGGGCGTTTCCAGGGACCACCCCGGGATCTCCAGGCGCATGTCACTGCAAGCGTGGCTCTGGCACAGCAGCATCTCGTCGTCGGCCAGTGGATAGCACGGCGCGGGCGCGTCTGTATCGCGTTGCCTGGCCTGGTACTGCCCAGCCACCACCTTGACCTTGCACGAGCCGCAGGCGCCGCGGCGGCAGGAGAAGGGCACCGGCAGGCCGCTGGCGAGCATGGCGTCGAGCAGCAGTTCCTGGCTGGCTTCAAAGGTTTTGCCCGAAGGCGACAATTCAATGACGTGGCGGCTTTGCATGAGCACCTCGGGGCAAATGGAGGTTTGATTGTTGCTATAGTCCAGGACCAGAAGAACCTCCAGTTTTGGATAATTCACATGGTCCAGCTTCGCAAATGGCCGCCGCTGCTCAAGCTCGATGGCGCGCAACCGCAGGCTTCGTACAGGCAGATCGTCGAGGGGCTGGTGGCCGCGATCAGCGAGGGCCGCCTGCGCCCTGGCACGCCATTGCCGGGCACGCGCGAGATGGCGCGGCTGCTCAACGTCAATCGCAAGACGGTGATCCTTGCCTATGAGGAAGCGCAGACCAAGGGCTGGCTGGAAACCGTGCAGCGCCGAGGTACCTTCGTCAGCCAGCAGCTGGCGGCTGGCACGCAGGTCGAACACAGTGTCGCGCAGCCCTTTGCCTTGGCGCTGCCAGAGGCGCCTGCCGTCGCCTACTTCGCCGCCAATGAACTGGCTGCCGCGCAGCAGGGGCGGCCAGGTGCGTTGTTCATCGACAACGGCGCCTGTGACCACCGCCTGCTACCCCAGGCCGTGCTGCATCGCTACTACCGCAATGCGTTGCGCAGCAGCTTTGCCAGCAACAGCGTGCGCCATGGCAGCGACTGCAGCAGCCGCTACCTGCGCACTGCGCTGGCCGACATGCTGCGGCACAATCGCGGCCTCAACGTTGGCGTCGAACATATCTGCCTGACCCAGGGCATGCAGATGTCGCTGCACCTGGTGGCCAGTGTGTTGCTCAAGCCGGGTGATGTGGTGCTGGTCGAGCGCCTGAGCTACCCGCCGGCGTGGGAGATTTTTCGTCAGCTGGGCGCTCGGCTGGTGACGGTGGAGCTGGACGATGAGGGCTGCCGGGTCGATCAGCTGGAGGCGATATGCCGGCTGCACCCGGTGCGAATGCTGTACATCACGCCCCATCACCAGTTCCCGACCACCGTCAGTCTGCCAGCCGGGCGCCGGCAGCGGTTGCTGGAGCTGGCGCGCCAGCATGACTTCTGTGTGGTCGAAGAAGACTACGACTATGAGTATCACGTCGTCGGGCGGCCCTATCTGCCGCTGGCCAGCGACCGCCAGCAGCGGCATGTGATCTACATCGGCTCGCTGTCCAAGGCCTTGGGCAGCACGTTCCGTTGCAGCTTTATCGTGGCGCCGGCAGAGGTGACACAAGTGCTGGAGCGCAGGGCGACGCTGAACCTGGGGCAGGGCGATGCGGTGATGCAGCGGATGCTGGC